>JAIXOJ010000148.1 GCA_027486835.1 Chitinophagaceae bacterium | reverse complement strand
GTTTCCGCTTGTCTGCAATTGGTTTCCGCTTGTCTGCAATTGGTTTCCGCTTGTCTGCAATTGGTTTCCGCTTGTCTGCAATTGGTTTCCGCTTGTTGGGAATTGGTTTCTGCTTGTTGGAAATTGGCTTCTGCTTGTTGGGAAATGTTTTCTGGTTATCGGGAAATGTTTTCTGGTTATCGGGAAATAAACGCTACAACTGTTTTACCTAAGCTATAGTTTGCATTAGGTAAAAGTGAAACTGTAATTTTAATCCACCTTAATAATTACAAGGTGTATAATAGTTTCATACTGCTTTTTTTCAACCTTACACCTACACTTCTCAAAAGGATATGAAACTAGAACGCTTTACGGGTATGGATTTCGTGATATTTTATGCCTATTCCAAATTGCATTATTGGGTTCGTCTTTCGTTGTTAGGCTTGCTTCGAACTAAAAATACAGAAGGGTGCTTAAAAGTTTTTCGCTCCCCTAATTTAAACCTCACCCCAACCCCTCTCCAAAAGAGAGGGAACTGGAATGTTTGCCTGGTATTGATTACAGGAAATTTTTACACTTTGTTTATTTGGCGAATGAAACGTATTTTTTGGTAGTTAGCATTTATCAAACATCTACATCATCGCGGTTTGGTAAAGTAAAAGCAAAAACATTTAGCACTCTTGCGATTTGGATGATGGTATCTGGAACGAAGTACATTGAAATGCGATTGAGTTGCACAGAAATGGGGTTGAGTTGCACGGAAACGCCCAAAAGTGATTGGAAATGACCTCGAGTTGCACGGAAATGGGGTCGAGTTGCACGGAAACGCCCAAAAGTGTTTGGAAATGACCTCGCGTTGCACGGAAATGAGGTCGAGTTGCACGGAAACGCCCAAAAGTGATTGGAAACGCCCAAAAGTGATTGGAAATGGCCAAAAGTGATTGGAAATGGCCAAAAGTGATTGGAAACGGCCAAAAATGATTGGAAACGGCCAAAAGTGATTGGAAATGAGCTTGAGTGTTTTTACAATCCTTTTGCAATTCTGGTAAACTGTTTGGGTGCATAAAGGCTTCATGATAAGAAAGCAAAAAACATTTATGCACCCCAATCGTGCCTACCATTCAATAGTTTTAGCATCAATGTGGAGGGATAAATGATTAAGCCCATTTGCATCAGGTTTGAAGGTGATGGTTTGCTTTTTGCCGTTTTCCCATTTCACCGACAATACATCTCTACGCCAAGAAGTTTTGGGCAATTCTTCGCCATTTCTGTAGGGATAAAGCATTACCTTAAAATCTGGACTGATGGCATCGGCTGGGATAACCAACTTTCTTACGGGACTTTCTTTTGGCTTTGCACCGAGTGGGCGCCATTCTTCAATGTTGACAGCTTTAAAGGCTGATGGGTCGTTAACCTGCAACACACGCACTAGCAGCATGGGTTGGTTTTTGGCAGGTTTTCCGCTGTATTTGGCGGGCAAACTATCTTTTCCAAAACCTTCTAATTGATTGGGATCATCGCCAGTAAGTAGGATGTCCATTTCTCCATCGTTGGTCTTGTTCACACTCACTATTTGAATATCGTGTTCGAGGGTCAATATCCAATCGTAATGGTGTGCTTGGTCGTCTTTGGCTATATCATCAACTACCAATGCGAATGGTTTTTCTGAACGTATAATGCCTGCTGTACGGAATGCTTTTTTTACCGTATAATTTGGTTGGCGCAAGAAAGGACGCACCGCTCCTTTGGGCAAAATCCAGTGTGGGGTTTCGCTTCGGGGTTGGTTTAGATAAGGATAGGGCAATTTGAGGTAACTGAAATCATTTACCGTGTTGGGTTCTAGCTCCCATTGTCCGTTTGCGGGCATTTCCACTTTTCCTGCACGTACATCCGCTACCGTGTAGTATCCTTTTTTTCTTTCTTGTTCTTTATTATTCCAATCCCAAGCGTACTTGGCATTTCCTGTGGCAAAAGTGGCTAATGGTTCATCTTTAAATTCTACGAGGGTGGCTGGGGTATGTTCATCTTGTGCGTGCTTATCAATCACCACCATGCTTTGTTTGAAATTGTCAAAAGCGTAACCACCCTGAACAGGACTCCAAACCCTTCCTGCACCAGCGAGCATAATGGCATTTCTATCAGCGGAAGGATGACCGCCATTGGCTTGGCGGGTATGTAGATTAAGCATCAAGGCATCCTTAGACTCCCAACTGCTGCGGGTCATCATTAAGGCACGTTCCCCACAGAAAAAGGTGTTTCCAAGCCCTAATTTTTCAGGTTGGTTGTTGGTAGGGTCAAAATCTTGGGCGAAAATGGCGTAAAACAATAAACCATTGTAGTAGCCATCTGCCCTATCGGGTACATTGCTATAATCATCTTTCATAGACACATGATAGACCCAATCGATGGTTTTGTCGTTAGGAAACATGTATTTCAACCCCAACAAATCACACACAGTGAATCCACCGCCTTTAGAGCGGCTCCCGCCTAATAAGTCGTATTTTACAAATGCATCACGGGTGGGGATAATGCTATGTGGCAAGAACTTTTTGGCGTAGGCTTGTAAATAAGGATGACCACTTATATCATCAAAACCGTAAAGGGAAGCTCGCTTAGCAAAAGTGATGATGCCATCCATTCCTAATTGGTTTTTGGCTTCCCCTTCGAAGGTTGCCCCCGATTGAAACCATCCGTAAGTCATGAGGTTGCACCAACCTCGGTACATGCCTTTTACTTTTAGGTCATTAAATCCAGGCTCTCCTTCAATAGCCAACACTTCAAACAGCCAATAAGAGAAAGTAGCCCAATTGCTCCTGCTGGCCTCGGCGGTATTGAAGGTGCCGTAGTTATCATGACTCCAGGAGTTTTCTGCCAGCTCATCGTGCATGGCCGTTTTTTGTTCAGGGGTGAGCCAATTAAAGATGAAATCGTAGGTAAATGCCAATTGAATCCGACCGACAGGTTCTTCATTAGGCTTAGTAATTTTTTTAGCTGTCCTGATGGAATCACGCTTTAACTGGTCAATTTTCATAGCGGTGATGACTGCTTTGGCCAATTTACGGGCGGATTTATCATCGTTTTCTATCAAACAACGGAAGGCTTCCAGTGAAAATACATGCCAATAATATTCAGGAAAACTAGTTGCTGTACCATCTGCAAGTGTATTGTAGTATTGAGCTGCAAGTGCATGGTGATTATAAACCATGCCATTGGAACGAGGAATGCCTAAACGGTATAACGGCACCCGACCATGCAATCCACCAAAACTTCCTTTCTGTATATCGGGTTGGGCATAGTCGGCTTTATCGTCATAGTTACCCTTCATCATTTCCGTCCAACTTAAAATGTTTTTCCAAGCCGCTTGACCACACAAAGTTGTTTTTAAGTTGTTCCGAATTTCTGGTAAATCATCAGGGCCAAAATAGATACGGGGGTGAATGCCCGGTGCTGGCACTTGTTTTACATTTCTAACACCCTTGTAATTAAACGTAACGGGACGGATGCCAAAATCCTTAGGTTCTGCATTGCCCCAAATCAATACACCTGGCTTGCCATTTTCATCTTTATAATTGGAATAAGAATCAGCAGGTTTATCTGCAAACGCCGATTTATTATTAATAAACTGCGCCGAACTAGTAACTGCAAGCAGTGAAGCCAAGGCAAAAAGCAATGAAAATCTCATGAGTATGTACAATATGGTAAGCAAAAAATGAATTAGGTAAAGGAAGCTGACAAAGTTTGGCTTACAGAAAATTACTTAGTGTATCCAATGTTGCAACTAGTGGTGATGTAGCGGTCATCGGTTAAAACAATGATTAAAAATGCCCTTGATGGTGGCCACATTGAGCGGAAATTCTAACAGCACATGTAAATAGCTCAAAAAAAACAATAACACCAAACCTGTTTTATAATCCAATGCATACAACAACGCAGCAGCAACCCACACTACTAGAATAAATGACCATTCACGTTTAGATATGTTGCGTTCCCAACCTATCAATGTGGTTTTAGAAAACCAATTTAGGTAGTGATAGGTATAGCTGAAGGCAATGAATATTTGAATACGAATACTTACCAAAGATTGAAATAACCAATCACCTGCTACGGTTACCTTCAACATGCGCACCAAGGATACATTCAACGATTTATTGCCACTTTCTAGTAAATTCTGTTTTATTTCCTTAGAAAGAGGATACGAAAGCACATTCAAGGGTAAATAGGCAATTACCAAAGGACTAATTAGTAAACATACAATTGTAATCCAGCCAACGGGAGTGTTTGACTTTAAGTTGCCGAATATCATAAACAGTAGCGTGAATAGATAAACATGAATGAGCCGGGGCACAAATACGTTGACCAATACCCCAACTATAGGTACATACTTTACCATAAAATACCCACCAACCGCACTCATCAAAAGTGCTAAACCCAGCTTTGCAACCCCTGAAAGTTGCGTTAGTGCTATGGAAAACAGGAGTATCCCAAGCAATAAGTATCCAAAAGATTTCTTTATAACATAAATGCTTGCCCTAAGCGTTGGATTAGCACTGAAGCCGTGAAATAAAGGCAGGGACAACAAATGCGTTAAACTGGCTAATGCCGCTACCACTATCATACATACAATCCACCGATTGTCCAACACAAAGTAGTTTCTGGTATTCAGCCATTTGATTTCGGTTAAATAATGCAATGGCCCCAATACGGCGTAAGCAAAGAGAAACAAATGAAACGGTACCCAAACAGCTAACAAAAGTGACAGGAGTAATAAGCCCATATTCAACCAATCGACGTGCTTTACATTGAGCATAGGTTCTTTTAAATGCAATTAGTGTGCTGAGTAAATGGTTGAAAATAACAATAATGGTTCGTGCTATTTTCGTTGACAACACCATTCGATACCCCCTTTTAAATGAGCCAAAAAGAGGGAATCTGTGGTATAACAAGCTTCGGTATGACCTAATGCTGATTGAAAAATGCGCCCTTTACCTACAGATGCAGTCCAAGCAATCGGATGATGACCATTCATAGTACCGCCAGAATAGGATGTTTCATCAATAGATAAAAGCACTTTTACTTTAGAAGAAACTGGGGCGGCAAAATTGTACCATTCATCAAAATGCATCCATGAAGAAGGGAGCATTTTGGTGGAAAGATGTACGGAGTCTTCCACTACAAGCCGAGCTGATTGCTGCTTAGGATGGCCTTTAAACCTTGCGCCAATGGCATCCATATACCAAATCCAGTTCATTTCCAAATCAGTACCCGTATGTATGGTGGCTAATGCCCCTCCTCTTTCTAAGTATTTTTGAAAAGCATGTTCTTCCTCTGTTCCAAATATTTTGCCTGTGGCAAAAAGAAAAACTATGGCATCGTACTTTTTAAGTTTTCTGTACTGACTAAAAGACAAGGAATCTTCTGTAAAAGTTAATGTCCAATGATTGGTAGCGGCGATTTGCTTTAATGCCGTTATCGCTACAGGAATAGCTTTGTGCCTAAACCCATTTGTTTTTGACATCACTAAAATATGAGGTTGTCGAGCAAATGCAGTTGCAGTTAAAACAAGCAGCAACGGGAAGAATACTAGTCCATAAAATCGTGTTGAGCAATTTGATACACAAGGGTAATGGCTTTGATTAATTTTCATCATTTACAGCATTTGTAGCAATCGAAACAGCGGGAATTTTGTGAAAGGAGTTTCCAAATAAAGTGTTTTTCAAAGCATTGTTTAAAGTTTTTTTTGTTCAAATCAATATTCGCAATTAATACACTCAAGCCCAACTTATATTTCAATTAATGGCCTTTGCTTGTTCTACCTATTTTGTTTTGAAAATAAGTTTGAGTCCGTCAATAAAATTAGATAATAGGATAACGATTCTAAAAGGAGGTTTCATTTAATAACGCTCCATATCTTATTTAGACCGTGAATGTAAAACTTAGTATCAAACCAGATTTTGGTTATTGTCATCATTATTGCTAAAAATGTCTTGCCTGATTTTTTCAATAAAAGCTACAGCGTCTATACACTCACCAGTTCTTCCTTCATTCATTGCTTTTGCCAAGGCTTCATCTTCTAATAATACCGAGTCTGCATACAGTGTTTCAGGGTCAATGTCAGCTCCATTGTTCCATGCTACTGTATCAAAACTAAGATGTGCGGTATTAAATACTGATGGTTCTTGCAAAGCTTTAAAAATACCTACACTTAAAAAAGGCTTCATGTTAAATAGCTTTTCTTCGCCTGTTTCAAAACGAAGTAAAAGGTGATAATCATTTTGGGGTATAACTGATATTACTGAATAGTACATGATTGTTATTTTAAAGGTTCAATCGAAAATGGATTTTCTCCATTTTGGCAAAGAGACCAATTTGCTGCTAGGGAGTCTTTGTGAATTTCAATCCATCCTAATACAATACGTAGTTGTTTAGTTGGTAAATATCCTTCTAAAAGTTCACAAGTATTGATATCAATAGTACAAGAAAAGTTTTGATAATAAACATGAATGTGCGGTGGATTGTGTTCCTTAGGACCGAAATACATCCTTATTATAATTCCGAAAAACATTGAAATTGTAGGCATATGCTAAAATTCGCGCTAAAATAAATCAAAGTCCATTATAATCTTTAAGTAATCTCAATTGCTTATTACTAAATTTTTCGGAATGTACGTACATAAATAAAAAAAGCTGCACAAATCAAATCGTGCAGCTTCTTTCCAATATTATATCAACTAAAAAACTTCTTTTCCATCTCTTACCAATTTTACCACTGTATGGCCGTCGGCTGCTTTAGTGAATGTGTATTCATCTTTTTGGTCTTTCCAGCTAACGGTTAAGTGGGTTCTATCAGCATTCCACAATGTTTTGGGGGTTTCTTCGCCGTGTAGGTAAGGGAAGAGCAACACTTTATAATTGGGAGCTACTGAGCGAGAAGGCAATACCAACTTCTTGGCTAAGTCCATCGTGCGTAAATAGAATTGGTGCATGTCTTCGGTTTTGATGTTCTCGAAGGTTTCTAAGTGTGGGTTGGGTTCTTGGTTGGGAATGGCTGCTTCGGTGCTTTCTAACACACGTACCAATAATTGTGGATCGCCTATTTTGGGGGTAAAGCGACCTGTGTTGTAAATACCACCAACGGTGTTATCTATTTCGCTCATGTTGCGGTTCATGCGTTTGTCTCCAAGTACTACGTCATATTCGCCTTGGGTACGCACATCGCTCAAGGTGTTGAAACCCAAATTGAGCGTGCCAGATTCTTGTTTTACATCCACCAATTGTTTAATAGAAACAACCTCAACATCTAATTGAACAGGCATATTCCATTCATAGAGATGTTCTTTGTCGTCTTTCTTCAAATCGTCCAATATAAGCACATAATCATGTTTGCCCTTTACCAATCCTGCGGTACGAAAAGCATGTTCCACGGGATAGTTTTTCAAACGCATCGGCCAAGTATCTTCTCCCCACATGAGTGGATTGGTTTCTAAGTTCCCAGAAAAAAACTCTACCATTTTGCGCAATGGGTCTCTTTGTGGCACTAAACCTGGGTAATATTTTTTGAGCTTTTCGGCAGTGTTTTTATAGACACCTGTAGCCCATTGTGGGGCTAATTGTTTTCCCGTCATATCATCTGCCACAGGCGATTTCAACCAACTCCAATCGAAGCAATATTTGTAATCAATTGTTCCAAAAGTGGCTTCGGGCTTATCTAAAAAGTTTTTCCAAGCGGCAGGTGTGGCGAAATAACCTTGTCCATGACCATCAATTGTTATCACTGAATGGTACTTACTTTCCGTACTGCGCCATCCATCCATTACCCAAATACGACCATTTGCTGCTAGTTCAAAATTGCCTCTGTCGGAATGGTCGTGGGATTGATACATCATGTCTTGTCTGCCGTCAAATTGGAACATGATGCCGTTTTTCTCCCATTTATTTCTTGCAATAAAACTCCCTCTTTCAGGAACGAAATAAGTCAATGGCATTTGCACGGGCGGAACACTATTGTATTCTGCGGCTGTTTTATCTGGGTCATTGCAGAACACAAACGCCGAAACATCCGGTACTTGTTTGAGGTCTTTGGTTAAGGAATTGGCATAGAGATAATCAATCTTGCCATCAGTAGGGAAGAAATATTTCATGATCATCATCATCAACCAAGGCAAATCGGCTGTACTGCCAGTGTCGCCATGTGAATGCCAAAGTGCTTGTGCATTGGGGGCGAGGGCATTGATTAACCAATCTGGAATGGCTCTAAAATGTGGATTGGCGAAAGCATTGTAGGTTTTGTCTCTTCGAGCAAAAGCATTCATGGCTAATAAATCGTTGGCAAAAGGCCCAAACGTATATACAATCCCTTCAGAACTCATGCCTTCTGGCGTGAAAGAATAAGTGAGATAATCGCTTACTACTTCTTTGCCACGCTCATACAAACGCTTGTTCCAGCCTTTTTGGTTTTCTGTAATTAGGACAGATAAAGGGCATGAAATAGACATGGCTATATGGTTCCATCTGCGCCAATGTGGGGGCAGTTCCATACCCATTCCATATTTGTTTTCAGTTGCTTTTACATAAAAATCGAGGAACCATTTTTTGTCAGCAGCACTCATACCGGCAGCGGTGAAATCAAACAACTTGGCAATATTTCCATCCCAATACAAATGTTCTTTTACTTCTAGTGGATGCACCGGATTGATGGGTTCTGCATCAATATGTTGACAAACAAATTTTAGGTAATGTGCAGCAACAATGCCTGTTTCAGCTAGTAAGGCTTTGTCGCCGTTCAATTGTGCGAGCAAACCTTGAACAGCTATCAAATTGCCCAATTCTTTTGTAGGCATAGAATCTTGCCAAAGCACCCATTCTTTCGTTTTGAATAATTGGTATTCTTTGCCTGCCTTGCCTTCGCCTTTGTGCAGTTTATCTAAAGCATCTGTGGCTATTTGGGTAAATTGTTTGCCCATTTTGGTGCTTTCAAGTCGGCGTTTGATGTCTGCAAATTCATCAGGGGCGGTGAACAAGCGTGGAAAAACGCCCGCAGCAGGCAATTTGCCAATTCTGGAAGCATCGAAACCTGTTGTATTAGGTACCAAGTTTTTGAAATAAGGGTTATGCCATTTTATTTTTCCATCCAATACTTCGTTGATGTTTCGTGTGCGAACGGGTTGTTCTTTCAAACGAGGGTCGGTAGCGGCTACTTCGTCGTTAGCAAATTGTTGAAAGGCTTCGGGTTGTTGTTGCGCTGAAAGTTTAGAACAAATTATTAGGCTTGCGGCAGCAAGGAAAAAACGTGCATTCATCATTAATAATAAAAGATTAAATCGTTAGTTATACATCTTAAAATAGTTGAAGCCAACTGTTTATAGAGGCATTCGACTCACAAATCTAATTGGGGTTCATTACACCTTCTCTTCCCTACTCATGAATTGATGCACTTTACATGGCAACTACCCTTTTTTTAGACACAAATAGACTAGCAATTGCAACATCATCACTTTGAGAAACTTTGGTGGATGAATGAAATGGGGGTGATTATGAAGCAAAAAAAGCGCAGGCATCTTAACAAATGAAATGCCTGCGCATTTGCGTCCATGAATGAATTTAGTATTCAAAACTATCTATTCCACGACCAATTGCTGCTTTCCTATACCTTCTATTTTTAGCCAATAAATGCCTTTTACTAGACCATTTAGACTGACTGGGAAACTGCTTTTGCCTGCGGGGAGTGCTTGTTTTTG
>JAIXOJ010000042.1 GCA_027486835.1 Chitinophagaceae bacterium | reverse complement strand
AGACAAAGATTAAAGGGCAGGTGCAAAAAATGAACAGATAGGAAAAAATAAACAGCATCAAAAATGTCCACTTGGATCAACCGTCTAAAAAACAGCATCATTTTTGTCCATTACTCCAAGAAAATACATTCGAATGATGATTGATTTATACAAAATGAGAACAATTTACTTTTATGTTAACCAGTTTTTGGAGCGTTTGCCTATGGTACCTAAAATGTGGTTTAAGTTAGGACTCTGCATTGGGTTTTTGAGTAGTGCTTTTGTTGCTAATGCTCAAGTTAAGCCCTTTTCTTTATTTAGCGATAACATGGTGCTGCAACGTGAAATAGATGTGCCAATATGGGGTAATGCAACAGGTTGTAACACGGTTACCATTCAATACAATGGTCAAACTAAAATTGCCACAGTTGTAAATGGAAAATGGATTACCAAGCTTTCGCCTATGAAAGCAAACGCAATGCCGTTAGATATGCGTTTGAGTTGCGAAAAAAATGAAGTAGTACTACATAACGTTGTTGTGGGAGAGGTATGGCTAGCTGGCGGACAAAGTAATATGGAAAAGACATTAGGACTCCGTAAAAATCAAAAGCCAATACTCAATTGGGAAGAAGAGGTTGCAGCGGCAAATTATCCTGCTATACGGGAGTTTTCTTTACCTCGCAACAACAATGAACTGGTACCGGTTACGGCTATTAATTCACAATGGAAGGTTTGCAATCCAACTAATGTGATTAGTTTTTCGGCAGTGGCATATTTCTTTGCCCAGCAATTACACTTGCAATATAATATTCCAATAGGTATTATACATTCTTCTTGGGGAGGCACTAATATAGAAAGGTGGATGCGTAAAGAGTTATTGCAATCCAATCCAGAGTTTGCTACAGTTCTTCAAAATTACAATCAGACTGTCGCTTCTTATCCTGAAAAACTGGCAGTTTTTAAAGCTCTGAAAGATTCTTTTAGGATTAAATGGTCGGCTGATTCTGCATTAGCGATACTTGCGAATAAGCCCTTACCAACAAAACCTGCTGCACCTGTTGCCCCTGCTGATCCAAACCCCATGCGTAGTGGCGAATATGGAACCTTATATAAAACCATGATTGAACCCTTAATACCTTATGCAATGAAGGGGGTAATATGGTATCAGGGCGAATCTAATAGTAGAAACCCTGATATGTATGCCAAGTTGTTTCCCGCCATGATTAAAGACTGGCGAGTGCAATGGAAAATAGGGGAGTTCCCATTTTTGTTTGTACAAATTGCACCTTTTAAGACAGGCTCACCTGAACTACGTGAAGCACAGTTTTTAACTGCATTAAATACATCAAAAACAGCTATGGTTGTTACTATAGATTGTGGCGACAGTACCGATGTTCACCCTACAAACAAAAAACCGGTTGGCCAGCGTCTTGCACTTGCAGCTAGGGCATTAGCTTATAATGAAAAAGAAGTAGTTTATTCTGGACCAATGTATCAATCGTATAAAGTAAAGAATGATGCCATTGAAATAAGTTTTACCCATACAGGGAAAGGTTTAAAAGCGAATGGCGATTCGTTGATTGGTTTTTCAATCTCAGCTAATGGAAGTGATTTTATAGATGCCACCGCTTTAATCCGAAAAAATAAAGTAGTTGTTTCTTCACCTGCTGTAGTTAAACCCGTAGCAGTACGCTATGGTTTTGTAAAAAATCCAGTAGGTAATCTGTTTAATATAGATGGTTTGCCAGCATCGCCTTTTAGAACTGATATACCATACGATAATAAAAATAAAATAAACTAAATGACGATAATAAAATATAGTATCCTATTTGTGCTTTTTGGGGCTACTTACATTAAGGCATTTGCTCAAAACACTAGTTCAAATTCCCAAATCAATAAAGCCTATTTCGACTACTTTGAGTACCGAGGTAATGATAGCTGTTTCAACCAGAAAATCAATCCTGCTAAGCAATATTTCAATCCCATTATTGCAGGGTTTTATCCCGACCCAAGTATTTGCCGAAAAGGCGATGATTACTATTTGGTAAACTCCTCTTTTAGCTATTATCCAGGTGTTCCCATTTGGCATAGCAAAGATTTGGTAAGTTGGAAGCAAATAGGGCATGTACTAGATAGGCCATCACAACTAAAATTGAATGGATTAGAATTGTCGGAAGGCATTTTTGCACCTACCATTCGGTATAACGAAGCCAATAACACCTTTTACATGATTTGTACGGTTGTGAGTGGCATAAAAAATTTTTTAGTAAAAACCAATGATTTGTCCAAAGGCTGGAGCGAACCTATACTATTGCCCGAAGTAAGGGGCATAGATCCTTCCATTTTTTTTGATGACAATGGCAAAGCATATATTACCAATGGAGGACCACCATCTGTTTCAAAATACAAAGGGTACAAAGCCATTTGGTTGTATGAATATGATACCCAAACAGACAAAATTGTTGGTAAAGGAAAAAGAATAGCAGAGGGAGGTATTGATACCACTAAGCATCCACTTTGGTTAGAAGGGCCGCATATTTATAAAGTCAAGAATAAATATTACCTGATGTGTGCCGAAGGCGGAACAGGCGAAGAACATAGCGAGGTTATTTTTCAAAGCGACAAAATTGATGGAGATTATAAGCCCTGTGCCATCAATCCAATTTTGACACAAAGAGATGTAGAAGAAAAAAGACCTAACAAGTTTACCTCTACCGGTCATGCGGATTTAGTTCAAACAAAGAATGGTGATTGGTATGCTGTTTTTTTAGCCACAAGACCCTACAGAACAGATTATTACAATACAGGCAGAGAAACCTGTTTATTACCTGTTACTTGGAAAAATGATATTCCAGTTATTCTAGATAGTGGTAAAGTGATGCCATTGATTGTAAACAAAAATGGGTTAAACAAAAATGGTAATAGACCTACTGGCAATTTCATTTGGAAAGATGATTTTAATGCACCAACACTTTCCTTTGAATGGAATATGATACGTACGCCAGAAGAAAATTGGTATCGTATAGAAAATGGAAAACTAATATTAAGTGCTATTGAAAAAAATATTTACAATAAGGTTAATCCTGCTTTTTTAGGTCGCAGACAACAGCATATAACATTCACTGCAAAAACAGCCTTCGCATTTACTCCAAAAACTGATAATGAATTAGCGGGAATGGTTTTACTACAGAATGAGAGCAACAATATTGTTGTAGGTAAAACCATTCAAAACGGTAAGATGGTGCTTTTAGCAGAAAATAGAATAAAAGGTGTTAATAGCACAGTTGCCGCGTTAGAAATACCTGCAATGGATGTAGATGCAACTGTTAGTATCTATTTGGAAGTAAATGAAGGAGCTTGTACTATTTACTACAGTTTTAATAAACAGCCACGTCAATTATTAGCAAAGCAAATCGACATAAAACATTTGAGTACGAAAATAGCTGGAGGTTTTGTAGGTAGTTATGTAGGAGTGTATGCAACAGCAAGTAGCATGAAGTAAATCTTCTTTTCTAATAAATAGGATGTGTGTTTAAACCAATTGCACCACTTAATACCAATGTAAAAAACACCTAAATAAATAGAATACTTTAAGATTTGATATTCGCCCCTATCAGAAGGAAATGAATATTCAAACTATGAAGAAAAAATTAAAAAAATCAATGAAGAAATACTTCTTACTCACATTAATATGTGTCGTTGTTTCACAGTCAATCATTGCCCAAGACACCGTTCGTACAACACTTTTATCAGCTAAAGGAAAGCCCACAAAAATTCCTTATACCAACATGGCTTTAACTGCAAAACTTGTTGGTGCTGTAGTGAGTGATACGAATTATTTTTCTTGGTGCGTTTCGCCTATTAGATATAAGGGGAAATACCACTTGTTTAGTAGTCGATGGCCTGCAAAACTGAAAATGGCAGGATGGACAAGCACTTCTGCTGAAATTATTCATTTGGTGGGCGATAAGCCTGAGGGACCTTTTAAGTATGTAGAACCAATATTGAACGCAAGTAATTTCCCAGATTCCACCAAACAAGCTGGGCCACACAATCCCAGATTAGAATATGTGGATGGGAAATACATCATGTTATATATCACTCAAAATCCTTCAGAGGGTACATTAGTAGGTCAAAGAGTAGGGATGAGAGTTGCAGACAAGTTAGAAGAACCATGGCATTTTGCAGGTGGAAAAGACGGTGTAATGGTGGAAGCCTCAAAAGATTCAACCCATTGGACGTATCATTCTGCACTAGGTACAGACAATCCTGCCTTTATGAAAATTGGTAAAAAATATTACATCTATTTCAAAGCTGGAATGCCCAAGCAATTATCAGCCCGATACGGTTACGCTGTATCAGATAATTTAGAAGGGCCGTATGTAAAATGCGATGCACCAATTACTGACAATACTTCATATATCGAAGATGCACAAGTATTTAAGAGTGGTGGTAAATACTATATGCTTACAACCGATAACTTGGGCGGTAATACGGGAATTTTTGGTGCAATTATGTTGTGGGAGTCACCTACGGGACTAGATTTTAAACTTAAAGATGCCAAAATTGCTTTTGGAACCCTCTATGATTATTGGGGAAACCAGCAGCAGTGGAAAACTCTTTTAGACAAAAAACCTTATTTACATAACAAATCGGGCAAATTGGAGCGCCCTGCGATATCGCTAATCAATGGCAAGCCCTCCTATTTTTATGCGGCGGGCGATATTAATATCAATGGGGGAAAGATGTCTGAAGCGTATGTTTTTAAAATCAACTCGAAAGATTGGAATAAAACTGTTTCATCTCATCCATAAGCGATTATCAAAAGGATGGAGACTAATTGCTAGTTGCAAGCACCTAATAAGACCAATGTAGAAGGCTTACTTTTTAGTAGAAAACCAAAAAAGTATATCAAGTAAATGTTTGGGTAAAAAATATCAAGATAGAAATATTTTCTCTCTACTCTATATAAATCAATTTTAAAAAATAGAATAAATATGAAGGTTACATTTTTACTTTTCTGCCTCGTTCCTGTTGTGGCATTTAGTCAGGCGTATAAGAAATTCAGTTTGCAAAAGGATCGGCTTTCCATTCAGCTTTCAGAAGGTGTATTGAATATCATCCCTTTGTCTGAGAAAGCCATTCGTGTTCAATGGGAAAAGGAAGCAATGAAGGAACAGCAGGATTTTGTTTTAATTAATAAACTACCAGTTCCGGCTTTTAAGTTTGTAGAAACAACTACAGATCTTACTGTAACAACCAATGCTGTTAAGGTGGCTTTCAATAAACAAACTGGGGTTATTGTTTATCGAGATAAAAATGGAAAAACATTTTTGAGCGAAAAAGCAGGTAGTAGAAAACTACAGCAAAATACCGTTTTAGGTGAGCCTTGTTTTGTTGCCGAACAAGCCTTTGATTCGCCAAATGATGAATACTTATTTGGGCTTGGTCAATTTCAAGATGGTAAATACAACCTAAGAAACATTAGTCGTAAGCTTATACAAGTAAATACACAAATCTCCATTCCTTTTTTATATTCTAGTAGGGGATATGGCATTTTATGGCACCAGTATGGCATTACAGAGTTTAACGCTTGTGATAGTGTTATTCAATTAGTGAAAAATGATACAGGTGCACTAAACAAAAGTGTGGTGGAAGTAACCACAACATCTGGTACACAAAAGGTATCTAGACAACAGAGTTCCTATTCATCAAAATTTAGTGTGGGTAAAGAAGGCGACTATACCATGATGCTTGATTTAGGTAATATGGAAAGCCGACACTTACTTGTAATTGATGATGTGCCTTGTATTGACCAGTCTAACTTATGGCTTCCGCCTGCGGCAAGTACAATTGTGCATTTAACAGCCGGAACACACACGGTAAAAGTGGTTTGTAAATCAACAAACACACCCAAACTTTCTTGGAAAGTTGCAGGGAATGAAACTTCCTTCCGCTCCGTAAATGCTAAAGCATTTGATTATGTCGTTTTCCATGGCAACAATGCTGATGAAGTGATTGCAAATTATAGAAAACATACAGGCAATGTACCCATGCTTCCTTTATGGGCTTATGGTTTTTGGCAGTGTAGGGAAAGATACACTTCGGGTAAGCATTTGGTAAGTACCATCGAAGAATATAGAAAAAGGAATTTACCTGTTGATGTAATTGTGCAAGATTGGAAGTATTGGGGCAATCTTGGTTGGGGCGTACCGCAATTTGATACTACAGAATATCCCAATCCTGCTCAGTTTATAAAACAGTTGCACGATTTAAAAGCGCATTTTTCCGTTTCTGTTTGGGAGAATCCCGATAAAAAGTCAAATGTCGCCAAGGAGTATCTTGCTAAAAAACTGTACATCGATAGCAGTTTATGGATAGACATTTTCAATCCTGAAACTCAAAAAACTCATTGGAACGCCATGAACAAAAACCTATTCAGTATTGGTGTTGATTCATGGTGGATGGATGCTACTGAACCTGAAAACGATGCGCTTGCTGGCAAAAAGACCTTCTTTGGTTTGGGTGATTTTTATCGGCTTACTTATCCATTGTTTGTAAGCAAAGCCATTTATGAAGGCCAACGTGCCACTGATGCCAATAAGCGGGTTGCTATATTAACAAGATCTGCCTTTGCTGGTCAACAACGTTTTGGCACCATCAATTGGTCGGGGGATATTGGATATGATTGGGATGCTTTTAAAAGGCAAATTGTGGCTGGCTTAAATTATTCTTTAACCGGTTTGCCTTATTGGACTACAGATGTGGGTGGTTTTTTTAGACCTGGTCCTAAACAATATAAAGACACTGCTTACCATGATATTCTTACCAGATGGTTTCAATTTGGAACATTCAATTCTATTTTTAGAATCCACGGATACAAGACCGAAACAGAACCTTGGATGTATGGTGATAAGGTGATGAACAACATGCACTCGATGCTCAATCTTAGGTATAGATTACTGCCCTATATCTATTCAAATGCGTGGATGATTTCAAAACAAGGTGCTACTTTAATGCGTCCAATGATTATGGATTTTCCAAAAGATACCACAGCAATTTCTCAAGCGTATCAATACATGTTTGGTGCATCTTTCCTTGTAGCACCTATTACAAAACCTGCTGTTAAAGATTGGAATGTGTACTTACCTAAATCAATTCAATGGTTTGACTTCTGGACAGGTAAACGCTTTGAAGGTGGACAAACCATTCAAACTGCTGCGCCATTAGATAAATTACCGCTGTTTGTAAAAGCAGGTTCCATTGTGCCGATGGGAAAATTCATGCAATACACATCTGAAAAACCAATGGATACCTTAGAAATAAGGGTATATGCAGGTGCTAATGGAAAATTTAATCTGTACAGCGACGAAGGCGACAACTACAATTATGAAAAAGGAAATTATACCATCATCCCTTTTGTATGGAACGAACAGCAGCAAACACTAACCATAGAAAAGCAACAAGGTGGTTATGCTGGTGCTTTAAAAAAGCGTGTTTTTAATATTGTTTGGGTAAAAGAAAATGAAGGGACTGGAATTGAAATAAGTAAGAAAGTAAAGTCGGTGATGTATAACGGTGAAAAAATCATTGTACTCAAAAAGTAGGCTGTATTTATTCAGTCAATTTTATTGCTTCTTAAATGGAGTTAAATAAGTATTACTACTCACCTCATTTTTTTAAATCTTTACCTGCAAATTGACACTTTTTAGATTTAAAAAAAAACAGTTGATAAGCTAAAAATAAATTAGCAATATAGAGTTGATACAGATAGTTGAATTACAACCCAATATTTGAAGGAAGTACGGTTTGATTTTTTGATGATGCCATTCGGTTTACCAAGTTTCAAACTAAAAATGCCTCCAGCAAAGTTTGCGGACACTATTTTGTTTAATCTTTTGCATCAGCAAAGTTTGCGGGTTGAACAAAAATTATTTTTTGGCTCCCGCAAACTTTGCGGACTGCATTTTAATCGAAAAATGCCTCCAGCAAGGTTTGCTTACTCTGTTTTGTTTAACTTTTTGCATCAGCAAACTTTGCGGGTTAAACAAAAATTATTTTTTGGCGTCCGCAAACTTTGCGGACGATTTTTGTTTAATTTTTAGCATCAGCAAAGTTTGCGGGTTAAACAAAAATTATTTTTTTGCCTCCGCAAACTTTGCGGAGGCCATTTTAATTGTAAAATGGAGTCCGCAAGTTTTGCGCACCCGATTTTGTTTTGCTTTTTTCAACAGCAAATTTTTCAGTTTAAACAATAATTATTTTTTGGCACCAACTAAGCTAGCTGACTATTTGGTGAGTAGCAACAAATCAATTCAAAATAGTAATCGTATTAAACGCTGAAAATAACATTAGTCTATGGTAATAATTTGGGGAATGTATCTTACTCGTACAAACTATGTAAGTGCATAACAGTTGGCAATTTGCCCCAATTACATTTGTCGCTCGATTGCCGAATATATTTAGAATTTAAGACGATAATTGATGCTTGTTATATGATTTCCCCCAAAAATTATTAAGTAGCTGTATCAATGTCACATTGATAATTGGGCAATTATCAGTCATTAAAAAATGAATTGGATGAAGTAGTTCCAATTAATCAAGAATAATAAAAGTGAAAGTATTAATGAAGTACCTCAAGTCAGAATTTAAGTTAAGAAGTATTGCAGTTTATGTTGTTGCTATTTTACTACCATTTAATGGCATTTCTCAATCAAAGCCTGTTGCAAAAGATCCTTTAGAAGCTAGTTTTATCAATCCACCTACAAGTGCAAAGCCCTATGTGTGGTGGCATTGGATGGGAAGTAATTTTTCTAAAGAAGGCATTACCAAAGATTTAGAAGCCATGAAGGCAATGGGTGTGGGTGGAGCAACTATTTTTAATTTAACCTCGGCTGTACAAGAATCTCAAGCACCTACTTTAAACAATCCATGGCCTGAAAAAACATATCGCAGCCCCGCTTATTGGGATGCCATGAAACATGCAGCAGCAGAAGCAAAAAGACTAGGATTAGAAATTGGTTTGCACAATACGGTTGGTTATTCTACCACAGGCGGTCCTTGGATAGATGAAGCACGCAGCATGAAAAAACTGGTATGGCGCAAAGTGCAGGTAAATGCATCTAATACTGCAAATCTTACCATCGAAAAGCCGGAACCAGTGGTGAATATGCAGGCTTGGGGTAGGAGAGGACTTCCCCCAGTACCATCTACTTGGTATAAGGACATTGCTTTTATGGCTGTTGCTATTGCTGATACGGCCAAGTTGGAACAAGTACAAAATGTAACCACCTATTTTGATTCAAATGGAAAATTGGTAAAAGCATTACCAGAAGGTGATTGGATTATTTATAGAATGGGGTACGCTTCTACCATGTCAAACCCACACCCAGTGCCAGATGATATAATTGGCAAATGCTTAGAAGCCGATAAAATGAGTGCAGAACAATCTGTTTTTCATTGGAATACAGTTTTAGACCCTGTTAAAAAATACTTAGCACCTTATTTAGGTGGCAGTTTTAAACACATGCTCATTGATAGTTACGAAGCTGGCAATCAAAACTGGACAGATAATTTTCGGGAAGAGTTTATGAAACGAAAAGGATACGATCCATTGCCATGGTTACTTACATTTTCATCGTTAGTTACCAATTCAAATGCTCCATCTAAAACTAAAAATAGTCCAGAACAAACAGCCCGTTTCGATTGGGATTATAAAGATTTTATTAACCAATTGTATAATCAGAACGGCTGGCAAATTGGAAAAAAAATGTTGAGCGATGCAAGGTTGCAATTGCAATTTGAAGCCTATGGTGGACCATTCAACACACAAGAAGGTTCCGCTTTGGCTGATATTCCTTTGGGAGAATTTTGGACAGGTAGTAATGGAGGCGTGAACGGACAAATTGTACCAGCTTCAAGGGCTGCGGGTCGTACTATAGTTGGAGCTGAGTCATTTACGGGTAGCCCTAATGTAAGTCAATATACAGAAGATCCCGCCTTTTTAAAACCTAGTGCTGTGGGTGCTTTTTCAGGTGGTATCAATAGGCTTGTTCTGCATCATTGGGTACACCAACCATTTGATGATAAGTACCAACCTGGTATGGGAATGGGTTGGTGGGGTACACATTTCAGCCGTTACCAAACATGGGCAGAACCGGGTAAAGCATTCTTTGCATGGCTTGGTCGCACCCAAGCGATGTTGCAATATGGGGAGCAAACAGCAGACTATTTATGTTTAGAAAATGCACAAAACCAAGTGTCGGATGTGATTTCCAAAAATGATTTTTTAGCAAATGACATTAAAGTGGTGGATGGTAAAATAGTACTGCCATCGGGTAGGCAATATCCATTTATGGTGTTACCAAAAGGGAATAAAATATTGCCAGAAGTATTGGCGAAGATTAAACAGTTGGTTGCGCATGGTGCAATAGTAGTAGGGTCAAAACCTACGCAATCTTACAGCCTTCAAAATTTCCCTACCTGCGATGAATCGGTTTTGCAAATGGCCAATGAAATATGGGGAAATGGCACACAAAACAAATTTGGAAAAGGATATTTATTTACCAATATCAAGGATGCTTTTGCCAAAACAGCTTACACGTCTGATTATGTAATTGAAAAAGCAGATTCTGCACAATTTGTAAAACTGGTGCATCGCACAGGAAAAAATGGAGAGGTTTATTTTGTGGGGAATGTGGGCAAAAAAGCACAGTCAATTCTTATATCGTTTAAAATAAAAGGGATGCAGCCAGAATTGTGGCAACCTGAAAATGGTACTATGGTGCAAGCACCAATTTGGAAGGAAGAAAATGGGCGCACATTTGTTCAACTAAGCTTACAAGATTACCAAACCATATTTGTGGTGTTTAGAAAAGCGGCTTCAAAACAAGACCATGCAACTTCCATTACTTGGCAGAGTAATGTAGAGGCGAAATACGGGGTTACAAAAACCAATGCACCATTTGTAAGTACAGCTACTTCTGCGAATGCAATTGTTGAATATGCTTCTGGAACTTCTAAAAATATTGACATTAAAACTGCAGAAACTGTAGCTGTAACTGGTGATTGGACGGTTCGTTTTCAACCAAAACTAGACAGCGGATTCACAACTACTTTCTCTGCACTTACTGATTTTAGTCTTCATCCCGAAAGCAGAATAAAATACTTCTCTGGAACAGCCATTTATAAAAATCAATTAACTATCCCATCGTCGGCAATCACAGGAACAAAGCAATTAATGCTCGACCTTGGTTCTTTGAATGATATTGTATCAGTAAAAGTAAATGGGAAAGACCTCGGTGTCTTATGGTATCCGCCTTATGTAATAGACATTTCGATTGTTGCAAAAGCTGGTATCAATACCTTAGAAATTGCCGTTACCAACAATTGGGCAAACCGCTTAATTGGCGACGAACAAGAACCCACAGATTTTGAATTAGGTACAGACCGTGGTGAAAGGGGAATAGCCATGAAAGCTTATCCTGATTGGTTTCTAAAGAATCAACCAAGACCATCAACAGGCAGAAAAACCTTTTCTATATGGTATTATTATCGTGCAAATAGCAAATTAAGACCAGCAGGATTAACAGGGCCAGTTCAATTGAGCATACAAGATGCAATTACTTTTTAAAATAAAATCGTTGAAACCATTTCGTATTTATTGCCTAATAATTCTGATGCTACAGGTGCAGTTATATGCACAATCACCAGCAAGTAAAAATGCAAATCCGAATGCTGTATCTATTAATGATAAGAACAGTTCAGTAACTATAGAAAATGATTTTGTGCATCCACCTTCACAAGCGAGGCCCTTGGTGTATTGGTTTTGGATGGGGTCTAATTTCTCAAAATCAGGGATTACTAAAGATCTGGAGGCTATGAAAGAAATGGGCATTGGCGGTGGTATCATCGTTAATCTTTCATCAGCAGTAGAAGAAAGTCATGTGCCTACTTCAAACAATCCATGGCCAACTCAAACTTATCGTAGTCCAGCTTATTGGGATGCAATGAAACATGCTGCGGCAGAAGCCAAAAGGTTAGGGTTGGAAATTGGTTTACATAACACGGTGGGTTATTCAGCTACCGGTGGTCCTTGGGTTGATGAAGCTAAGGGTATGAAAAAATTAGTTTGGCGAAAAGCAATCATAGCCTCTGATGATATAGCTACAACTATCGCCCAACCCAACCCTGTAATTGATTCACTAAGTTGGGGAAGAAGAAAGTTTCCCAGAGTTGCTTCTACATGGTATAAGGATATTGCTTACTTAGGTATTCCTGCTGCTGATTCAAATGCATATTCCACATGTGAAAACCTTACAGCCTATTTTGATACTACTGGAATGTTGAAAAAATCATTACCCAAAGGCACTTGGTTGGTATATCGAATTGGGTATGCACCAACAATGGTTACCCCGCATCCTGTTCCTGATGAGCTCATTGGCAAAACCTTGGAGGTAGATAAAATGAGTACTGCCTATTCTCAATTTCATTGGAACACGGTGCTAAATCCATTGCAAGAAAATTTGCGTCCCTATTTGGGGAACAGTTTTAAATTCATGCATATAGATAGCTACGAAGCGCATGATCAGAACTGGACGGAAAATTTTAGGGAAGAATTTATTAAGTTAAAAGGATACGATCCATTGCCTTGGTTGCTTACGTTTTCACCCACAGTTGCAAATGGAAATAAAGGCATTAAACCACACACAAGAAATAACAAAATAGAAACAAGCCGTTTCGATTGGGACTATAAAGACGTAGTAAATCGTTTGTATTTTAAGAATGGGTGGAATGTTGCCAAAAGCATGATTAATAGTAAAGGACTTCAATTTTCATGGGAGCCTTATAGTGGTCCTTTTGAAACGGCGGAAGGTGCTGCACTGGCTGATTTTACGATGGGTGAATTTTGGACAAATAGTCGGTCTGGAATCAGTGCCAACGTTACGGCTGCATCAAGGGCTGCTGGAAAAACTATTATCGGTGCAGAAGCATTTACCAGTCAACCGCAATTCAGTAAATGGACAGACGACCCTGCATTTTTAAAACCCTCAGGCGATGCAGGTTTTGCTTCTGGTGCTAACCGTTTTGTTTTACATCAATGGGTACACCAACCTTTTGATGATAAATACCAACCGGGAATGGATATGGGTTGGTGGGGTACACATTTTGGCCGTAACCAAACTTGGTTCAAACCTGGCAAAGCATTCATCGATTATCTTACCCGTTGTCAAGCATTATTGCAGTTGGGTGAACAAGTAGCAGATGTTTTGTTTGTTGGGAAATTGGATGGTTATGGCGATTTGCTTTCTATTCATGACTTCTTAACCAATTCCCCCAAAGTTGTAAACGAAAAGGTAGTACTTGCTTCTGGAAGGACCTATTCTTACATAGTAATTCCAGGGGATGGTATTATGTTGCCAGAAATGGCGAAGCAAATTCAACAATTGGTAAACCAAGGAGCAATTATCGTTTCTGCAAAGCCTAGTTCCTCTCCAAGTTTGCAAAATTTTCCAATTTGCGATTCAATACTTAAAAATATAGGTAGCGAAGTGTGGGGCAGCAGCACTTATCAACAGTATGGAAAGGGCTATATTTTTTCAACTATTAAAGATTTAAAGGAACATAAATCTGCATCTTTATCATTAAGCCCAGATTATGCGGTAGAAAAAGCGGAACCTAAATTCGTTCCCAAAGTGGTGCATCGCAAGCAAGGGGATGCACATGTTTTCTTTATAGTAAATCCCACTGAAAAGCCACAGCAATTTACCATGTCGTTTGATGTGATGGGTTTACAACCTGAATTATGGCAGGCCAAAGATGCCAGCATGATGAACGCACCTATTTGGCAAGAAAAAGAAAAACGCACCCATGTTTGGTTGAGCTTAAAAGGTCAACAAACCATCTTCGTTGTCTTTAGGAAAAAACCAATTAGTACAACCCATCCCTTACAAATAGAAACTGCTAATGCTACATGGAAAGTAGGACTTGATGCCAACAAAAAACCAGTATTGTTTTCTGACACCATTGCAAATGCCATCATTACAAATGCTTCTGGTAAACAAACAACTATTCAGTCTGCTGCACCGGTATTTACATCACTCAATAATAATTGGAAAGTAGTTTTTGCTCCAAAATTGGATAGTGTATTTAGTATTCAAATGGATACGCTGGTTGATTTTAGTAAGCATACAAATCTTTCTATAAAATATTTTGCTGGTACTGCCACCTATACCAAAACGCTTACAATTTCTAAAGACGAACTAAAGCCACTTAATAAATGGATACTAAATCTTGGTGTTGTAAATGATATTGTTGTGGTTTTTGTAAATAATAAAAAAGTAGGAACACTATGGTATCCGCCTTTTACAATTGATGTATCGAACTTTTTACAACAAGGAAGTAATGAGGTTAAAATTGAAGTAACCAACAATTGGGTAAACCGATTAATTGGCGATGAACAAGAACCAGCCGATTTTGAGTGGGGAAGCGATAGGGGTGATAAAGGTCATGCTATGAAAGCCTATTCTGATTGGTTTATTAAAAATCAACCGCGACCATCCAAGAGAAAAGCATTTTCCATTTGGTATTACAACAGAAAAGATTCGCCATTGCAACCCGCAGGATTAGTGGGGCCAGTAGCATTACAAAAAATAGAAGTAACAACTTTATAAGTAATAATAACTATAAAATGAATAGAAGAGATCTCATTAAAAATCTTGCATTGACAGTACCAGCATGGTCGGTATCTAAAAATGCTGCGGCACAATTATTTGCTGGTTTGCCGCCAGAAGATGAAAAAATTTTGACAGGAAAGTTTACCCCTAGTTGGGATTCATTAAAGCAATACCAAACGCCTTATTGGTTTAAGAATGCCAAGTTTGGAATGTGGGCGCATTGGGGACCACAATGCGAACCTGCTTGGGGCGATTGGTATGCAAGAAGATTGTATAATGAAGGAAGTGATGCGTATAAATGGCATCTTAAAAAATACGGACATCCCTCTAAATTCGGATTTAAAGATGTGATTAACGAATGGAAGGCCGATAAATTTGACCCTGAAGGATTGGTATCATTGTACAAAAAAGCAGGTGCAAAATATTTTGTAGCATTGGCTAACCACCATGATAATTTCGACAATTTTAAAAGCAAGCACCATGCTTGGAATAGCACCAAAATTGGTCCTAAGAAAGATTTGATAAAAGGCTGGGAAAAAGCTGCCCGCAAACATGGTTTACACTTCGGAGTAAGTGTTCATGCTTCTCATGCTTGGACTTGGTACGAAACCTCACAAGGTGCGGATAAAAAAGGCGAATTTGCCAATATTCCTTATGATGGAAACATTACAGCAAAAGATGGAAAAGGAAAATGGTGGGATGGATTAGATCCGCAAGAATTGTATGTGCAAAACCATCCATTAAGCGTTGATGATCCAAAAACTAAAGGCAGTTACAAACATTGGAAATGGAATACAGGTGCAAATAAACCCACCGAAGCGCATTTGCGCAAATACCGTAATCGCCTCATCCAATTAATTAATGATTACAATCCAGATTTAATTTATTTCGATGATAATGTACTTCCATTCAACTATATCAGCGATGTGGGATTGGAAATTATCGCTCACTTTTATAATACCAGCTTAAAGCGAAACGGTGGTAAAATGCAAGCCATTGTAAATACTAAGGAATTAGACGAAGCCCAACGCCAATGCGTGGTTTGGGATATTGAACGTGGCGTAAGTAATAACATTGAAACCTTTAATTGGCAAGTGGATACTTGTATTGGTGGTTGGCATTACAATCAAGGCATTTACGATAGAAATGAATATAAGTCAGCAAAAACAGTCATTCACATGCTGATAGATGTGGTCAGTAAAAATGGCAATCTACTTTTAAACATTCCTGTTCGTGGTGATGGTACAATTGATGAAAAAGAACAAAAAATAGTAGAGGATATCACTGATTGGATGCATCAATACAGTGAGTGCATTTATGATACTACCCCTTGGAAAAAATATGCTGAGGGTCCTGCATTAGAAGGTCTTGCCAAATTGGAAGGGCATGGATTTAATGAAGGCAAAGGCAAACCTTTTACAGGTGAGGATATTCGCTTTACGGTTAAAGGCAACACTTTATTTGCGATGCCTTTAGGCGCGCCTGTCAACAATAAAGTAGTAATCAAATCGCTTTCACAGGGCAATGAATTGTATCCAAAGGAAATTCAAAAAGTATCCTTAGTAAATACAAAGGAAAGTTTGCGTTTTTCAAGAGATAGCAATGGTCTAACTGTAAACTTACCTGATAGTGTAAACAATGCTTTTGCGTATGCACTGGCAATACAATAAAGTCATTTAAAATAATAATAGTAGTAAATGAAAAATCAATTTATTAAAACAATTGCTTCCTCTTTTTTAATATTAGCTGTAGTCGCAACTCAAGCGCAACAGTCTGAAATAAAGTTTGAACCAAATGACTCTTCTTTAAAACAATACCAATATCCTGAATGGTTTAGAGATGCCAAGTTTGGTATTTGGGCACATTGGGGGCCGCAAGCTGTTCCTCGTCAGGGAGATTGGTATGCACGTAAATTGTATGAAGGGCCGCTTCACATTGATCGTAAAACAAGAAAGCCAGTTGAGAAAGCAGAAAAAGATTATAACTATCACGTAAAAAATTACGGACATCCTTCTGTTTTTGGCTATAAAGACATTATTCCTTTGTGGAAAGCAGAACGCTGGAATCCAACTGCATTGATGAAGTTGTATAAAAAAGTAGGTGCAAAATATTTTGTAAGTATGGGTACACACCATGACAATTTCTTTATGTGGAATTCTAAAATTCATCGTTGGAATTCGGTACAAATGGGGCCTAAAAAAGATGTGGTGGCACTATGGCAACAAGCTGCAAAAAAGGAAGGATTGAGGTTTGGTGTTTCAGAACATTTAGCTGCTAGTTACACTTGGTTTCAAACTGCCCATAGTGCAGATAAAACTGGTGACAAAGCCGGTGTACCTTACGATGGCAACGACCCTCGTTATCAAGATTTGTATCATGGTAAAGCCGATTCAACTGATTTTGGATGGATGACTAAAAACCCGGTTTGGCAAAAGGAATGGCTGGCTTCTATTAATGAATTGGTTGACATGTACAAGCCAGATTTATTGTATTCTGATTGTAGTTTGCCGTTTGGAAATGATATTGGAAGAAGCATGATTGCCCATTATTACAACCAAGATATGCTAAAGAATAACGGCAAGTTAGAAGCCGTATATAATTGTAAAGAAGCATCAAATGGTCGTTTTGTAAGAGATGTAGAACGTGGAGTACTAGATTCTATCAGCATATTCCCATGGCAAACGGATACCTCCATAGGCGATTGGTTTTATTCAGAGGGCCAGAAGTATCACTCAGCAGATGAAATCATTCAAATGTTGGTTGATATTGTAAGTAAAAATGGCAACCTACTTTTAAATGTGGTGCAAACACCTGAAGGAGATTTAGAAACAGACGTAATGCATATACTAGATGGCATTGGAACTTGGACAAAGGCAAACGGTGAGGCTATTTATGGTTCTCGTCCATGGAAGATTTATGGTGAAGGACCATCAACAACTGGCCAACAAGAAAAAGGCACATTCGGTGGTGTAAAAGATGTTCGCCCTTATGTTGCTAACGATATTCGTTTTACTACAAAAAATGGTGCTTTATATGCTTTCTGTATGAACACTCCAACAGAAAATATCAATATTAAATCATTGGCTGATGGGGCTTCATTTGAAACTAAAAAAGTAGCTGCTGTTTCTATGTTGGGCGTTAAAGAAAAGATTAAATGGGAGCAAAACAGCACCGCTTTATCTATCACTAAACCATCAAAATTGCCAACCTATAAAGTAGTGGTATTTAAAATTGAGTTTAAGTAGCATGATTCTTCTTTGAATCTAGGTTTAATAACGAATGACTTTGTTTAAGTCGCAATTTTCATAAGGAATTTTAAAATACATGTATAAAAATAGATGGTATGTTCTTGGAGTTTTTATATTCTCAGTAATGGTAACAAATGCCCAAATAGCTAAAACGCCACCTATGGGTTGGAACAGTTATAATTGCTATGGTTCAAACGTTAAAGAAAAAGAAGTAAGAGAAAACGTAGATTATATATACACTAACTTAAAACAATTCGGCTGGCAATATATTGTGGTAGATTATCTATGGTCTTATGATAATCCACCCATAAGCAGGGTTTCAGATGCCAATCAGTTTAGGTTGAAAGATGGTTCTTATGTGCCTTGGCTTTCTATGGATCAATATGGAAGATTATATCCTAATACAAACAAATTTCCTTCTGCTTTTCCCGATAAAGGATTTAAACCCTTAGGAGATTACATCCATTCGAAGGGGTTGAAATTTGGCATACATGTTATGCGTGGAATTCCTCGTCAAGCAGTGTGGGCAAAAACACCGGTATTAGGCGTTGAGGGTATTACTGCCGATATGATTGCTGATACTTCCTCTGTTTGTTCATGGGTAAACCACATGTATGGTGTGGATATGAAGAAGAAAGGTGCACAAGAATACATCAATAGTTTACTTCAATTATATGCATCTTGGGGTGTAGATTTTATAAAGGTGGATGATATTTCTAAGCCTTACAGGGATGAAGAG
Source organism: Chitinophagaceae bacterium (assembly GCA_027486835.1). GTDB lineage: Bacteria > Bacteroidota > Bacteroidia > Chitinophagales > Chitinophagaceae > Parasediminibacterium. The sequence goes on along the minus strand of JAIXOJ010000042.1, from coordinate 19,868 downwards.
ATTGAAGGATATCAATTGGCGATAAAACAATGTGGAAGACCCATCGTACTTAGTATTTCTCCTGGTGCAACGCCAGTTAATAAAAGCAATCATGTAAAACAGTTTGCTAACCAATGGCGTATGAAAGGTGATTTCTGGGATAACTGGAAAGAATTGAATCAAATGTTCGATATTGCTAAAAATTGGGAAGGCGTTGGTAGCGAAGGGCATTGGCCAGATTGTGATATGCTGCAAATTGGTAAAATTTCCAAAAGAGGCCCAGTTGGTAAAGAAAGATACAGCCGCTTTACAGACGATGAATTATATACGCATTTCAGCTTTTGGGCTTTATTCCGTTCGCCATTGATGTTAGGTGGAAATATGCCAGAAAACAGAGCAATTGAAAAAGATATTTTCAGCAACAAAGAAGTAATTGCAGTCAATCAAAATGGAAAAAATCCTAAACAACTCTATAAGAAAGATGGCAGTATGGTTTGGTTTTCAGAAGTACAAGGTAGCAAGGATTTGTATGTTGGCTTGTTCAATATTGCAGATTCTGCATATGAAGTGGTAGTAGATTTTAATACACTTGGCATCATAGGCAATGCAAAATTGAGAGACTTATGGAAGCATTATGATTTGGGAATATTTACTAAGCAATATTTAAATACCATCCCTGCACATGGCTGTGTGATGCTCAGGATTACAGCAGAGTAATTGATAAATTTTATTGTAAACGCTCAATTTTTTTCTAAATGTTCATCAAATCAAATACAGGAAAATTTATACTATTGCTGGTGTCTGCGTTAAGTTTAATTGGCACAACTACTCATGCACAAACAGCAAGAAAAAAAATCTCCTTCGACGATGGTTGGAAGTTTCATTTAGGAAACGCTGCTAACCCTAAGAAAGATTTTAATTATGGATTGGCAAACCTTTTTTGGAAAGCAGGTTCTGCTGGTAATACCCCTATTGCTAAGAATTTTAAAGATTCTAGTTGGCAACAAATCACTGTTCCGCATGATTGGGAAGTAACCTTGCCTTTTGAAAATGCTAACAATAGAGATTTATCGAATCACGGTTTCAAAACCATTGGTTCTGAGCACCCTGAAAATACCATTGGCTGGTATCGTAAATCATTTCAACTACAACCCGCCGATTCGGGCAACAAATACACCATTCAATTTGATGGCGTATTTCGTGATTGCAAAGTGTTTTTAAACGAACATTATTTAGGGGGCAATTTTAGCGGATACTCAGGCTTTGAATTAGACGTTACCGATTACCTTTCTTTTAGAGAAAAGAATGTGTTGACGGTTCGGGTAGATGCTTCTCAATTTGAAGGATGGTTTTATGAAGGTGCTGGTATTTATCGCCATGTATGGCTCAATCAAATGCACCCTGTGCATATTGCTAGTGATGGTGTTTTTGTTTATACAACCAAAGTTGTAAATAATATAGCCACTGTTTCTAACGAAATATCGGTTCAAAATGAAGCTTACGAAGGCAAAAAGTGTTCTGTATCCGCTTTTATAATAGATAAAAATGGAAAGCAAGTAGCTACTTTCAAACAGCAGGATGCTTCGTTATCAGTAAACGAAAAAAAGACGCTTACATTCAATGCTACTGTAAACAATCCAAACCTTTGGGATATTGAGAATCCTTACTTGTACAAACAAATATCTCTAGTAAAATCGGAAGGCAAAACAATTGATAGTGTTGTTACAAAGTTTGGCATTCGCACCCTTAAAATAGATAATGAAAAAGGCTTGTTTTTAAATGGCAAGCCTATTAAGATAAAAGGCACTTGTAACCACCAAGATCATGCTGGAGTGGGAACAGCGGTACCCGATTCATTACAATACTATAGAATTCGGTTATTGAAGGAAATAGGTTCTAATGCTTATAGAACTACACACCATGCCCCAACCCCTGAAGTGTTGGATGCTTGCGATGAATTGGGCATGTTGGTGTTAGATGAAAACAGACTTTTAGGAAGTAGTGCCGAAGTAATGAGTCAATTTACTCGCTTAATTACAAGAGATAGAAATCATCCTTCCGTTTTTATGTGGTCATTAGCCAATGAAGAAATTTACACACATAAAACGGATATAGGTAAAAGAATAGCTTTAACACTCATCGCTAAACAAAAAGAATTAGACCATACCAGAACATGCACCTATGCAGCAAATCTTGGAAATGTATCAACTGGTGTTAATCAAGTAATTCCTGTCCGTGGGTTTAATTATTTTTTAGATGAAATGGACGCTTACCGAAAATCGAATCCTTCTCAACCCACCATAGGTAGCGAATTTGCAAGCACCTGTACTTCTAGGGGAATTTATAAAATAGATACGGTTTCTGGTTATATGCCTGACTACGATCCAAACAATAAAAATTCAGCTGAACGTTGGTGGACGATGACCTACGACAGAGATTGGATTATGGGTGGATTTGCATGGACGGGTTTCGATTACAGAGGCGAGCCTGTACCCTACAGATGGCCATGTATCAATTCGCATTTTGGGATAATGGATATGTGTGGTTTTCCTAAAAACATTTATTACTATTATCAAAGTTGGTGGAGCAATAAAGATGTGTTGCACATTTATCCTCATTGGAACTGGAAAGGGCAGGAGGGGCAACCAATTAAAGTAGCATGTAATACAAATGCAGAGGAAGTAGAATTGTTTCTAAATGATAAAAGCTTGGGTAAAAAAGCCATGAAGAAAAACGGACATTTAGAATGGATGGTTAATTACGAACCAGGCGTTTTAAAAGCGGTAGCCATTAAAAATGGCAAACGTTTAGAAGCCAAGCAAGTAACAACTGGCGAAGCTTATGAGATTGTTGCAACCCCAAGCAAAACCACCATTGATGCAAATGGTAAGGATGTTGTGCTAATAAACTATACAGTAAAAGACAAAAATGGTAACGATGTGCCTGATGCTATGAACCTATTGTCATTTAAAATTTCATCGGGCGCTAGGATTATTGGAGTAGGCAATGGCGACCCAAGTAGCCACGAACCCGATCAGTTTATTGAGGGTAATTATCAGCGAAAATTATTCAATGGCAAATGCCAAATAATCATTCAAAGTGATAGGGCAGGGGCTATAGTAATAGAAGCATCAGGAGAAAACTTGCAAACTGTAAAAACAACCATTTTAGCAAAATAATATTTTACCATTAGTATTTAATAAGTGTTTATGAAATTGAAAGTATTCGTTTTTATTGTTAGTATATCATTAGCTACAGCTATTGATGCACAAACGCCAGAAAAAAAGTTAGTAGCAACCAACGGCGATGAACAAGGGTTGGAAGTACCAAAAAGTCTTGTCTTGCAACAAGATAAAGATGCCTATTCCGAGGCCTTAAAGGGTTGGTATACGAAAGATAAAAATGAACATCCCCATCGTGCTGATTGGTTTGCAGATGCTCATTTCGGTTGCTTTGTGCATTGGGGTGTATATTCTACTTTGGCTGGAGAATGGAAGGGTGTTGGTAGTCTAGGATATGGTGAACACATTATGCGTTCTCGAACGATTCCTTTGGCAGAGTATAAAGAAAAAGTAGTGGCAACTTTTAATCCTTTTCTTTTCAATGCAGATGAATGGATGAAAAACGCAAAAGAGGCTGGAATGAAATATTTCATCATTACTGCCAAGCACCACGATGGTTTTGCCATGTATCCTTCAAAGGCTTATCCTTATGATATTCGACAAACCAAAATGCAGCAAGACCCCATGATGGCTTTGAGCATTGCAGCCAAAAAATATGGTATTAAGTTCGGATTTTATTATTCTCATGCTTTTGATTGGGAACATCCAGATGCACCGGGCAATGATTGGGATTATAATAATCCAGGAGGGGATAAACTATTGCATGGTTCTAATTGGTGGGAAAGCTATCCTGCGTTTTTGCCCAATGCCGAGAAGTATGTGAACCAAAAATCTATTCCTCAAATCCTAGAGCTTATCAACAATTACCACCCCGATATTTTATGGTTCGATACACCGCATAAACTGCCCATGTATCTCAACCTAAAAATTATTAAAACCATCCGTGATGCTGACCCAAGCATTGTAGTAAACGGTCGTTTGGCACGAGTAGGTAATATCAATTTTGGCGATTATGCTAATACGGGTGATCGAGCAGCATTTTTTCGAAATACCCTAGGTGTTTGGGAAGCTATACCTACTACTAATGAATCGTATGGGTACAACAAGTTTGATAGTAGCCACAAAACACCGCAGCATTTTGTAAGATTATTGGCAAGTGCAGCAGCAAAAGGAGGCAATATTTTATTGAATGTGGGGCCTAAAGGCGATGGCACAATTGATACAAAGGATGTTGCCATTTTAAAAAATGTTGGCAAATGGATGAAGGCAAATAGCGAAAGTATATATGGAACTACAAGAAATCCAATTGCTTTACAATCATGGGGGGAAATCACTCAAAAAGGCAATGCACTTTACTTACACGTTTACCAATGGCCAAAGGATGGGAAATTGGTAGTGGGAGGACTTGAAGTTCCAATCAGCAAAGCTTTCTTTTTAACCCAACCTAAAAACACACTTACTTTCAAAAAAATAAATGAAACAGATTTGGCGTTCACGCTACCTTCTTCAATGCCCGATACTTTAAATACCGTAATTAAAGTGTTATTTACAGGTAATTTTCCTACTCCAACTACTCGATTAATTTCAGCAAAAGATGACAATACCTTATTGGTTTTTGATGCTGCAACGCCTGGAAAAACCTTTTCTTATGGTGATGGTAAAAACAAGCGCCAGTTTGCTACGAATTGGAAAAATAAAGACCAATATTTACAATGGAATGTGCGATTGAATGAAACTGCCAATTTCATTGCATCCATTGCTTATAATACAGATGCCAAAGATGAAGATGGGGAAGTAGTGCTAGAAGTGGATGGAAACAAATTTCCATTGCCCTATAAAGCAACCAATAAATCAAATATGTTGGTATTGACACCTTCAGTAAATGTCAATTTAGAAAAGGGCGAACATACTTTCAAGTTATTACTAAACAATTTTAAAGGAAAGCAAGCAATGCAGCCTTTGCATTTGCAATTAATACCTTCAAACCGCTAAAAACACTATTAAAAGAACAATTCTTAGTTGCTAGTTACTTGTAACGCTTTAGGTAATGTTCAAAACAATGCGAGCCCAGATTATTCTAAAGGTTTTTGGGAAGAATGTTACTTGGGTTTAACCTTTTAGCTCTTTATTTCTTGGAGAAAATGGTCATTCTTTAGGAAAAAACGACCATTTTTTAGAAGAAAACGACCATTTCTTAGGATAAAATGGCAATTTTTCAGAAGAAAATGACCATTTTTTAGGATAAAATGGCAATTTTCTAGAAGAAAATGACCATTTTTTAGAAGAAAACGACCATTTTTTAGAAGAAAATGGCAATATTTTAGAAGAAAACGACCATTTTCTAGAAGAAAATGACCACTTTTTAGGATAAAATGGCAGTTTTTTAGAAAAAAACACTCATTCCATAGGAAATCAAGTCGAAATGGCAGGTTTTGAGGTGTAGTTGATTCTTTAAGGAATCGATGAGTACTAAGACAATAATATAGCGTGAGCTAAATAATACTTTATCTCTAATTGGTAACAATTTGAGCTAAAAATTCAGAAAATATGTTTTAAACACCGACTAAAAATGAAAATCGCTTTTTTACATCTTAAATAAAAAATAAAGCTCATAATGTATTACAATTTTTGTTTGTCATTTCTAAGAAAGAAAATTAAATCACTGTCATTTCAGTTAACGGCTGTTACTTTTTTTTTCTTTTCGGTTTCCAATGCTCAAGTGCTGAAAACGATTGAACGTAAACAATCTTTTGATTTTGATTGGAAATTTACTTTAGGAGATTCAGTTAAAGCAAGTGCCAAAAGTTATAACGATAACAATTGGCGTAAACTAGACCTTCCACACGATTGGAGCATTGAAGGCAAAATAGAAAAATCGAATCCTACAGGTGGTGCAGGCGGATTTTTTCCTGCGGGTATTGGCTGGTACAGAAAAACGTTTAATGTGCCTGCCACTTGGAAGAGCAAACAAGTGACTATTTATTTTGAAGGCGTTTATATGAATGCAGAAGTGTTCATTAACGGCAAATCATTGGGAGTTCATCCTTATGGATATACAGGTTTTATGTATGACCTTACTCCATATTTAGAAAAAGGGAAAACAAATGTTATTGCGGTACGCGTAAATAATGCCGATCAACCCAATAGCCGTTGGTACAGTGGTTCGGGCATTTATCGCCATGTTTGGATGATAGTTACCAATCCTATACATATTGCCAATTGGGGTACTGCCGTTACCACACCTTCAGTGTCAACTACAAAAGCCACCGTTAATGTAAGAACAACTTTGAATAACGAAACAGATACCGCTCAAAACATTGTTTTGAATACGTCTGTCTCGTTTAAAAATGCACCAACAAATGCCAAAGCGCAAAATAAAGTATTGGTTTTGCCAAAATCAAGTATAGAGGTAAATCAGAATATCGTTGTTTCTAAGCCAATGTTGTGGTCGCCCGAAACACCTACACTTTACAAAGCGCAAGTGCAGCTTGTGAAAAGTAATGTTGTGGTGGATGAAGTGCCTATTGATTTTGGTATTCGTTCTATTAAATTTAGTACCGATAGTGGGTTTCAACTGAACGGAAAGACCTTAAAATTGAATGGCGGTTGTGTGCACCACGATAATGGTTGTTTGGGAGCAGCAGCTTTCGATTGGGCAGAAGAAAGAAGGGTAACATTACTAAAAGCAGCCGGATTTAATGCAATCCGTACCTCACACAATCCACCTTCTGAAGTATTTTTAACAACATGTGATAAATTGGGAATCATGGTAATTGATGAAGCTTTTGATGGTTGGAAAACCACTAAAACTAAATACGACTATGCCAATTTTTTCAAGGATTGGTGGCAACGCGATTTGGAAAGCATGTTATTGCGTGACCGCAATCATCCTTCAATCATTATGTGGAGTATTGGGAATGAAATAATCGAAAGAAAGAAACCAGAAGCCGTTGAAACCGCTAAAGATTTGGCAGATTTTGTACATAAAACAGATAGTACCCGACCTGTAACTTCGGCTATGACCACTTGGGATAAAGAATGGGAAATATTCGATCCTTTAATGGCGGCACATGATATAGCTGGTTACAACTATCAATTGCATCGGGCAAAAACAGACCATGAAAGAGTGCCATCTCGCATTATAGTTCACACTGAATCTTTTCCTAGAGATGCATTTACCAACTGGAAATTAGTAAAAGACAATAGTTACATACTCGGTGATTTTGTTTGGACCGCTTGGGATTATTTGGGCGAATCTGGCATTGGTAGATGGTATCATAATGGAGAACCAACAGTAAATATGTCAAAACCAGAATTGTTCCCACATCATGGTGCGTATTGCGGTGATATTGATTTAATTGGCTGGCGCAAACCTGTTTCACATTACAGAAGTATGTTGTATAACAACAATGAAAAACTATATATGGCAGTTCGTGAGCCTGAAGTAGCACCCGATAGTATTCATACAACTACTTGGGCAGTATGGCCTACATGGGAAAGCTGGACATGGCCTGGATTTGAGGGGAAAAAGATTCAAGTGGAAGTATATTCTAAGTTTCCAAAAGTGCGTCTTTTTAGAAATAACACTTTGATTGGTGAAAAAATGACGGGCGAAGCAGAGAAATTCATGGCTAAATTTTATGTGCCTTATGAACAAGGTGAGTTGAAAGCTTATGGAGTACTGGATGAAAAGAATGTTGATAGCTGTATCCTTAAATCAGCTAGCGGTGCAGCAAAATTGAAATTGACTGCTGATAGAAAAACCATTAAAGCCAATGGTCAAGATGTATCTTTTATAGCGGTAGAGGTAACAGATGCAAAAGGGATATTTCAAGCCAATACAGCAAACACTTTACACTTTAGTATTGAAGGACAAGGCAGTATTGCAGGTGTAGATAATGCCAATTTAAAAGATACTGCTTCCTATGTATCAACTGAACGAAATGCATGGAACGGTCGTGCTTTAGTGGTAATTAAAAGTGGTAAAAAAGTAGGTACAATAAAACTTACAGTAAGTGCGGAAGGACTTACTAGCGAAACGATTACTTTAAATGTGAAATAATCTTACAAGTTGTAAAAATATAAAATGAAAATTGGGTTATTTGGTATTGGATTAGAAGCTTATTGGGAACAATTCCCAGGATTGAGAACCCGCTTAGAAGGCTATTTGAATGTAGTTGAAAAAAACATTGCTGCCATTCATAACGATGTAGTAAATGTTGGGTTGGTTGATAATATAGATAAAGCCTTTGCAGCAGGTCACACTTTTCGGCAACAAGAAGTAGATATCATTTTCTTGTATGTAACTACTTATGCATTGTCTTCAACTGTATTGCCAGTAGTACAACGAGTAAAAGTGCCTGTGATTATTTTAAATCTTTCGCCAGAAGCTGCCATTGATTATGCATCATTCAACAATATGCAAGACAGAACAGCCATGACGGGTGAATGGCTTTCATATTGTTCCGCTTGCCCTGTGCCAGAGATTGCAAATGTCTTTCATCGTACAGGTATCGAGTTTCATCAGGTTACAGGAATGTTGCACAATGATGATGAGTGTTGGAATGAAATAACTGCATGGGTGGAAGCCGCTAAAGTTGCACATACACTTGCTTATAATCGAATGGGCTGTATGGGTCATTATTACAGTGGCATGTTGGATATATACACCGACCTCACCAAAATATATGCTCATTTCGGAGGCCATATTGAATTGCTTGAAGTAGAAGAATTGGCTGTTTTAAGAAAAGAAATACCACAGCAGGCAATTGATGAAAGGGTAGCGTTGTTTAATGATGTATTTGATGTACAGGCTGATTGTAGCTTACACGAATTGCAACGTGCCGCCAAAACATCCCTTGCATTGGATCAATTGGTTAAGCAATACCAACTTGGTTCAATGGCTTATTATTATAAAGGAACGGGCAATCAAGATAATGAAGATACCATCAGTTCCATTATTCTCGGCAATTCATTGCTCACTGCAAACCATATTCCTGTGGCAGGTGAGTATGAAATAAAGAATGCCATTGCTATGAAAATAATGGACAGCTTTGGCGCAGGCGGTTCATTTACAGAATACTATGCGATGGATTTTAAAGACGATGTCGTGCTAATGGGACATGATGGGCCAGGACATATTGCCATTTCAGAAGGCAAAACAAAAGTGCGCCCACTAAAAGTGTATCATGGAAAAGTGGGTAATGGTTTAAGTGTGGAAATGAGTGTGAAGCATGGGCCAGTAACATTGTTATCTGTAGTAGAAGGCCGCGATGGAAAAATGTTTTTACTAGTGGCTGAGGGTGAAAGTGTGCCTGGAGCAATCTTAGAAATTGGCAATACAAATAGCCGATATCAATTTCCTTGCGGTGCCAGAAAATTTGTAAACGATTGGAATAGCCATGGCCCTGCGCATCACTGTGCAGTAGGAGTGGGGCATATTGGTTATAAAATTGAAAAATTAGGTAAGTTGTTAAATGTAGAAGTGGTTAAAGTGTGCTAGGTAGAGTAAAAGCAGTAGTATTGAAACGTGGAAAACTTCTACACTATCAGTGGGAATGAATTACCAACTTTTATCGTAGTTAAACAAATAGTCAAATTGTAATAAACCCCTAGTTATATATTATCATTAAATATCAAAAATTAATGCTTACAATTAAAATTAAAGTCAGTCTTTTTACGGTCTTGTTGGTAGGAATCCTTTTTTCTTATCAAACCATTAAAGCACAAGTTCAGCTAAACAATGAGTACAAATCCAACATTGATTGGCCATTATTTATGAGTCGCCACGACCTTATTTGGGAAGAACTTCCTTTGCAATGGAACGAAGGTGCTTTTGTAGGAAATGGACAAATAGGGATGATGATTTATGTAAATCAGAAAGACAACAACATCACATTTCACATAGGAAGACAAGATGTAACCGAACATCGCAAAGCACCTGATAAAAAATCATCTATTGGCGTATTTGGTGCAAATGGTTTTAATGATTTTACCCGTTTTGATATTGGTAAAATGACCTTACAACCTACTGGTAAAATTCTATCTTGTAGCATTCGTCAAAACCTTTGGGATGCAGAAATAGTCGCTCATTTTGTAACTGAAGCTGGAGCTTTAGATTTTGTCGCATCTTGTCCTTATAACAACAATGTGAATGTAGTAGAAGTAAGTTCTACTGAAAAAACAACAGCAAGCAATAGTTTTCAATGGGCATTTAAACCTGGTAGAGCTTTCCCACCAAGAATGGCAACTAAGGGCGATTCGTCTGCAAGTTATGTTCGCAATCCTTCACCTGTACTGTATGAAAAAGACGGCTATCATTATTGTGAACAAACATTAACTGCAGGTGGTGATTATGCCACAGTTTGGAAAGAAGTGCAAAGCAAGACCAATAACAAAAGCACTTTTTACATGACCACCGCCAATGAAATTCCTGCGGCAAAGCAATCTGTTATCAAGGGCAAACAAAACATTGATGAAGTGATGAATGGTAGTTTGGAAAAAGCAAAAGCAGCTAATCGCAATTGGTGGCATGCCTTCTATCAAAAGTCTTTCCTTTCTATTCCTGATGCCAAAATGGAATCTTTCTATTGGATTCAGTTGTATAAAATGGCTACTTGTTCAAGACCCGATGCGCCTGCTGTTGATTTGTTTGGTCCTTATTTTCGTATCAGCACTTGGCCGTTCCATTGGTGGAACTTAAATATTCAATTGGCATACTGGCCAGTATACGCTAGCAACCACCTAGAATTGGGGGAGAACTTTATCACAATTGTTGATGATAATTTTGAAACCTTATTAAAGCGTCAACAAGAAAAGACATTGGGCGATTTTGCTTGGGCAATGCACAATTATTATTGGCAATTTAGCTATGCAGGCGATTGGAAATCATTGAAAGAAAAATGGTTGCCAAAAGCAGAAAAAATTGCACAAGTGTATCAAACCAAACTCACACGCAATGCAAGTGGCAAGTTAGAAATAGTGCCACTCGGTTCGCCTGAATACAAAGGTTTTGAAACCTTCCCCAATACCAATTACAATCATGCTATTCTTCGTTGGTTGTTAAATACTTTAATCACTGTTAATGATAAAACCAATGCAGGAAGCAAAGATGTTGCGGTTTGGAAACAAACTTTAGCAGATCTTACCCCTTACCCTGTTGATGCGAATGGATTAATGATTGGTAGCAATCAACCTGTGGATATGTCGCACCGACATTTCTCGCATTTATTGGCATTGTATCCATTGTTTCAGTTGAATCCAGATAATAAAGAAGACAAGGATTTGGTGGTAAAATCAGTAAAGCATTGGCATCAAATTGAAAAAGGGAAAGCCTTAGCTGGTTATTCTTTTACAGGTGCTTCCTTATTATACAATAGCCTCGGTATGGGCAATGAATCATTAGAGATTATGCACCAATTTTTAGGTGATAGCACAAGGGCATCTCGTATTTTAACCAATACTTTTTATGTAGAATCTGGCGGTAAAAACCCTGTTATTGAAACACCTTTAAGTGGTGCTGCTGGAGTAATGACCTTCTTGCTACAAAGCTGGGGCAGTAAAATAAGGATTTTCCCTGCCCTTCCCGATACATGGAAAGAAGCTTCTTTCGATAAATTGAGAGCTGAAGGAGGGTTTTTGGTAAGTGCTTCCAGAAAAGAAGGCAAAACAGAATGGGTGCAAGTAAAAAGCTTGGCTGGTGAACCCTGTGTGGTAAAGGTGGGTGACTGGACAAACATGGTAAGCAATGATAAAAATATCCGCATTACCAAAACGGCTATTCCGGGTGAGTTTATTGTAGAACTTAAAAAAGGCCAACAAGTACTTTTATTGCCTTCAAAAAATGCAGGAGCTATAACATTATCTGCCATTAAAAACGATAAAAAATATTTCAATGCTTATGGCGTAAAAAAAGGACAACAAATAAAAGGGAATCAGTTTTGGGCGGAGTAGTTGAAGTTTAGATTTTCATTTTTTTAGTTTGCACCCATAAGCATTAATTTGTCTTAATTTTCAATTTTATTTGGCTTGCTATATGAATAGAAAAAGTTTATACGAATTCATTAAGATTGATTATTTATCTGCCACACCAAAATACATTCAGTTAGCTAATTCAATCATTAAAGCTATTAACGAGGGGAAATTAAAAAAAGACGAATTGTTGCCTTCACTTAATGAAGTGGGCGATGAGTTTGAATTGGCAAGGGCTACCGTAGAAAAAAGTTACAAGTATTTAAGGGACACGGGAATCATTGCGTCAGTTCCAGGAAAAGGATATTTTGTGAGAAATACCCAGGTACAAAATTCTAAGAAAATACTATTGCTGTTTAATAAATTAAGCCCACACAAGAAGATAGTATATGATTCGTTTGTAAAGACAATTGGAGAAGCTGCTTCTATTGATTTTTTTATTTACAACAATGATTTCTCCTTCTTTAAAAAACTTTTATTACCTAGAATTAATGACTATACGCATTTTGTTATTCTTCCATTGTTTAGTGAAGGGGATGTAAATGTTCATGAAATAATAAATAAGATTCCTAAGCAGAAACTGATTTTATTAGACAAATTGGTGGCTGGCGTTACTGGCGATTATGCGGCCATTTATGAAAACTTCGAATTGGATATTTATTCTGCATTAGTAGAGGCAAAAGATCAATTAATAAAATACCAAAAACTTAAACTTCTTTTTCCAGAGAACACACATTTTCCCATTGAAATTGTAAAGGGGTTTGAAAATTTTTGCATGAATTATGTATTTAAGTACGAAATAGTACATGATTTACAGAATGATACCATAAACAAGGGCGAAGCATACATAACATTGATGGAAGATGATCTTGTTTATTTAGTAGAAAAACTGCTATCGTTGTCTATGAAAATTGGTAGTGATATTGGTATCATCTCATACAATGAATCACCTTTGAAAAAGATTATCCTCAATGGTATAACCACTATTTCCACTGATTTTCAATTAATGGGAGAACTAGCGGCTCAAGCAGTTTTAACCAATTCTAAAAAACACGAAAAGATTCCATTTTATCTTACACTTCGTTCGTCCTTGTGATTCCCACATTCTAATTCAACTTTAGTTGGTTAACTCACATTTCGAAAGTATTCAACATATACTAGGTAAGTGTATGACAGTTAGCATTTTGCCCAAACTATTTTTGCTTCTCGATTTGCTGAATATGATTAACGTTTAGGAAGATTATGGATGCTTGTAATAGGATTCTCCCCAAAACAGTAAAGTAGCAGTGTAAATGTCTCATTGATAGAATGGCAACTTTCTAATTAAAAAATTGAATTGAATGCAAGTAATTCTTGGCGTTATATTCCACTTTATCGGAGGTTTTGCTTCTGGAAGTTTTTACATGCCATATAAAAAGGTAAAAGGTTGGAGTTGGGAAAGCTTTTGGATTGTTGGAGGACTTTTTTCTTGGCTCATCGTACCACCAATTGCAGCTTATTTAACCATACCTGGATTTGTAGATATTATAAAGAACACCCCAATTAGTACACTCACAGCAACGTATATAATGGGGTTGCTTTGGGGTGTTGGAGGGTTAACTTTTGGGCTAGGTGTTCGCTATTTAGGGGTTTCTCTTGGTAGCTCAATTATTCTAGGATTGTGTTCTGTTTTTGGTGCATTAATTCCCTCAGTATATTACTATTATACTCCTACAAAGGGTAAAGACACAATTGTAGATTTATTTACTAGCCATTGGGGCATTATGGTTGTTCTTGGATTGCTGGTATGCGTTATTGGTATTATCATTAGTGGTAAAGCAGGTGCCATGAAAGACAAAGATCTTGGCAGCACAAATACAGATGCTTCTGGTAGCGAATTTCAATTGGCAAAGGGTTTAATATTAGCCATCATTTCTGGTGTATTAAGCGCTTGTTTTTCTTTTGGAATAGAAGCGGGTAGCAGCATGGGGGCTACAGCAAATGAACTTTGGAAAGCCGCGCATCCACTAGAAACTGGTGAGTTTTTATACAAGAACAATGTGATTTTTATAGTGATACTTTGGGGTGGCTTAACTACCAATTTTGTATGGTGTATGCTATTAAATGCAAGAAACAAAACCTTTGGTGACTATACCAACAAACAAACCCCACTTCTTAAAAACTATTTATTGTGTGCTTTAGGTGGTACCATGTGGTTTTTACAATTCTTCTTTTACGGAATGGGCGAAAGTAAAATGGGTAATGGGACAAGCTCATGGATTTTACACATGTCTTTTATCATTTTAGTAGCCAACATGTGGGGCTTGTTTTTAAAAGAATGGAAGGGTATTAGTAAAAAGACGACTTCTACAATTATCATTGGCATTATCACCATTATTGCGTCGGTGATCATTGTTGGGTATGGCAATTCATTAAAACCTTAATTTAATAAGAATATTTATGTCAAAAGCATTAGCAGAGTTTAAGCATGTAAGTTATTTATGGGATGATGCAACAGCAGCATCAATGGCAGGTGATGAAGTAGCATTGTTAATTTATCGTTCTAATTTATTAGGTGCAGATTTACGTCTTACCAATTATGGTGGTGGTAATACTTCATGTAAAGCATTGGCCAAAGACCCGCTTACAGGTGAAGAAAAAGAAATTATGTGGGTAAAAGGGAGCGGTGGCGACCTTGGCTCAATAAAAAGAAGTGGATTAGCCGCATTGTATGTAGATAGATTGAGAAGTTTAAAAAACGTATATCGTGGTATAGAACACGAAGATGAAATGGTAGAATTGTTTAACCATTGCATTTACGATTTGGCTTCAAAAGCACCTTCAATTGATACGCCTTTACATGGCTTTTTACCTTTTAAACATATCGACCATTTGCATCCTGATGCTGCTATAGCAATAGCTGCAGCGAAAGATGGGAAGAAAATTACCCAAGAATTATTTGGTGGTTCTATTGGCTGGGTAGAATGGCAAAAACCAGGTTTCGACCTTGGCTTACAATTAAAACAATGCTTGGATGAAAACCCAGGTATTCGTGGTATCATGTTGGGTTCTCACGGTTTATTTACTTGGGGCGATACTGCTTACGAGAGCTATATCAATACATTGGAGGTAATTGAGAAATGCGCAGAATATTTACTAGAAAATACTGGTAAAAAAGGGCCAGTTTTTGGAGGTCAAAAATTACAGGCTTTGCCAAAAGAAGATCGTTTAAAACAAGCTGCTTCATTAGCACCTATTTTACGCGGTTTCTGTTCTTCTCATTCCACCCTTCAAGGGGGCAAGGGGGGCATGATTGGTCATTTTACGGATGATGATCGTGTATTGGAATATATTAATAGCAATGATTTAGACAGATTAGCACCATTGGGTACTAGCTGCCCTGACCACTTCCTACGTACTAAAATAAGTCCTCTAGTTTTGGACATTCAAGCAGGAGATGACTTAAGCGATGTAGCAGCGATTAAAGCAATATTAGCACCGCAATTTGAGGCTTATCGCCAAATGTACACGGACTATTATAACACTTGTAAGCACCCAAATAGCCCTGCTATTCGTGACACCAATCCTGTGGTGATTATTTTCAGAGGTGTGGGTATGTTTACGTTCGCAAAAGACAAACAAACCGCTCGTGTTGCTGCTGAGTTTTACATCAATGCAATCAACGTAATGAAAGGTGCAGAAGCTATTTCTGAATACACTTCATTGCCTCGTCAAGAAGCATTTAATATTGAATATTGGTTACTAGAAGAAGCCAAATTGCAACGTATGCCTAAGCCGAAAGCACTAAGTGGTCGCATTGCATTGGTAACGGGAAGTGCTGGTGGTATCGGAAAAGCAATTGCTAAAAAGTTTGTAGAAGAAGGTGCTTATGTTATTTTAAACGACATGAACGCTGAACGTTTGGCAAGTGCAGGTGAAGAATTTAAAGCTGAGTATGGTAAAGATGCGTATGCCACTACTGTATTAGATGTGACAAGCGAAGCGCAAATAAATGAAGCGATGGATGTGGCCGCTTTAGCGTTTGGTGGTGTAGATATTATTGTAAACAATGCAGGTTTATCCATATCTAAAACCATACAAGACCATACTGAAAAGGACTGGGATTTATTGTACGATGTATTGGTAAAAGGTCAATTCTTTGTTACACAAGCAGCAGTTGCCGTAATGCGCAAGCAAAGTATTGGTGGTGATGTTATCAATATTGTAAGTAAAAATGCTTTGGTAAGTGGACCAAATAATGCTGGTTATGGTTCTGCAAAAGCTGCACAATTGCATTTAAGCCGATTAAATGCTGCTGAATTGGGTGCTGATAAAATTCGTGTAAACGTAATTAACCCCGACGCTGTTATTAGCGATAGCAATATTTGGGCTGGCGGCTGGGCCGAAGGTCGTGCAAAAGCTTATGGAATTACCGTAGCAGAATTGCCTGCTTATTATGCTAAACGTACCTTGCTAAACGAGATTATTTTGCCTGTTGACATTGCCAATGCATGCTTTGCATTTGTAGGTGGTTTATTGGGTAAATCTACTGGTAACGTGCTTAACGTAGATGGGGGAGTAGCCGTGGGCTTTGTAAGATAAAACGATTCCTAGCAAAGGAATAGCTTGCATGTTATTCGAAAAATAATAGTGAGCGAATGCCTGAAGATAGAATAATTAATAAAATTCCTCTAACACCATATTGGTGTTAGAGGCTAAAAAATCATACAATGTTTTTAGACAAACAGTTGATTGAAGATCAAAATAAAAGCTTGCTATCTAAACACCAACGTAGCTATGAATTTGTGGCAGAAGGTGTGGCTAACTTACAGGATGTACTTAAAAAATTAATGGCATTTCAAATAGCGATTCCTTCTTGGGCTTTGGGTACTGGGGGTACAAGATTTGGTCGTTTTAGTGGTGCTGGCGAACCGCGAAACTTGGAAGAAAAACTAAGTGATGTTGGTTTATTACATGCTTTAAACCAATCTAGCGGTGCTATTTCCTTACACATTCCTTGGGATATTCCTCAAGACCATGCGGCTATTAAAGCGCTTGCTGCTAGCTATGGTTTACAATTTGATGCAGTTAACTCAAATACCTTTCAAGACCAAGTTACTCAAGAACAAAGTTACAAATTCGGCTCTTTACAACATGTAGATAAAGCCGTTCGCAAGCAAGCTATTGACCACAATATTGAAGTGATCAAACAAGGAGTTGCATTAGGATCAAAAGCATTAACTGTTTGGCTAGCCGATGGTTCTTGCTTTCCTGGTCAGTTGAATTTTAGAGGCGCTTGGGAAAGAACTTTTGAAAGCTTGCAAGAAATTTATGCTGCATTGCCTGATGATTGGAAAGTATTTGTAGAGTACAAAGCATTTGAACCCAACTTCTACTCGATGAGTGTGGGAGATTGGGGGCAATCCTATTTATATGCATCTAAGCTTGGTCCCAAAGCTTACACATTGGTAGATTTAGGTCACCATTTACCCAATGCGAATATTGAGCAAATTGTAAGCTTGTTGATGATGGAAAACAAATTAGCCGGTTTTCATTTTAACGATAGCAAATATGGTGATGATGACCTAACTGTAGGTTCAATAAATCCGTACCAACTGTTCTTAATATTCAATGAATTAGTAGAAGGTATGGATGCAAAAGGCATGAACCATGCAAAGGATTTGGGTTGGATGATTGATGCAAGCCACAACGTAAAAGATCCATTAGAAGATTTGTTGCAATCTATTGAAGCCATTATGATTGCTTATGCACAAGCATTATTGGTAGATACAAAGGCATTAAAAGAAGCGCAAGCAGTAAACGATGTGGTAAGATGCCAAGAAATTTTGCAAGCAGCTTACAGAACCGATGTGCGTGCATTGGTAGCACACGCAAGATTGCTTTTAGGTGGTGCTTTACAGCCACTAGGTTTGTATCGCCAACTAAATGTTAGAAAAGAATTGGTGAAAGAGAGAGGTGAAAAAACAGTAGCAACTGGATTATAATTGTCTGAACTGTGATTCAGATGATTCATCTGATTTTTTTGTGTTTTAATAATGACTATTGAATTTATGCCTCTACCTGTTATTGCCATATTTGACATTGGAAAAACAAATAAAAAACTCTTTCTTTTTAATGAGCAATACCAAATTGTATTTGAACAACAACAACAATTTGAAGAAATACTAGATGAAGATGGTTTTCCTTCTGAAAATATCATTGCATTAACCAATTGGATAAATCAATCTATTCAAGATGTTTTAGCAATGGAAGACTATACTATTAAGGCAATCAATTTTTCGGCTTATGGAGCAAGTTTTGTGCATGTAGATGATAATGGAGATGTTATTGCGCCGCTATATAATTATCTAAAGCCTTATGATGAAGAATTAAAAGAGCGTTTTTATCATCAATATGGTGGCGAAGAATCTTTTTCAGTAGCAACAGCATCCCCTGTATTGGGTAATTTAAATTCAGGTCTTCAGATTTATTGGTTAAAACACAAAAAGCCCAATAAATTCAATCAAATTAAGTATGCATTACATCTTCCACAGTACCTTAGTTTTTTAGTATCTAAACAGTATTTTTCCGATATCACAAGTATTGGTTGCCATACGGCTTTATGGAACTTTACTCATAATCGCTATCATGATTGGGTACAAAAAGAGGGAATTGATGAAAAGCTTGCCCCCATTTTTCCATCTTTTGAAACGATAAACGTTCAATTAAACAACCAATCGCTTTTATGTGGAACAGGATTGCATGATAGTTCTGCGGCCATTATTCCTTATTTGGCTTGTTTCTCAGAACCTTTTGTACTAATTTCTACAGGTACTTGGTGTATTACCCTTAATCCTTTTAATAAAAACAAACTTACCGCTGATGAATTAAAAGAAGACTGCTTGAGTTATAAAGGCTACAAAGGCAATTCAATAAAAGCTGCACGTTTATTTGCAGGCAACGAACACGAAGTACAAACAAAAAGATTGGCAGCACATTACAACGTATCTAAAGATTACTATACCTCAATTAATTACAACCGTGAATTGATTGAACAATTGCAACACAACAATATATTGGAAACTCCAAAAAGAACTGAAAAAAGTATTTATTTTAGTCAAAGGGATTTACAAGCATATTCATCTTATGAAGAAGCATATCATCAGCTAATAATTGACATTATAGACATGCAAATTCTTAGCAGTAATTTAGTAATGGAAGCTTCTACTAGAAAAATATTTGTTGATGGAGGATTCTGCAAAAACCCTATCTACATGAATTTACTAGCCGCTGCTTATCCTACTAAAGAGGTTTATAGCACACATGTGGCACAAGCAACTGCAATGGGCGCGGCACTAGCTATTCATGAACACTGGAATAATATTCCATTAACTACAGAAAAAATTATTCAGCTAAAACGGTATTAATGATTTGAGGTGTATTCAAAAAAATAGTTACTACTATTTAGTAAATAGTGTTTCCTATTTTTTCATAGGACAATCTATTTTGGGAATAAAATAAAATTCAAGAATGATTATATCGGAATTTTAAAAAGTCAATTAAAAACATGTCTGGATTACTTTCCAAAATTTGGAAAACAATAAAAATTCGTTCGAATGGTATTCTATAATTTAGAAAGCAATAAAACTTCGTTCGGATAGCATTCCAAAATTTAGAAAGCAATAAAATTTTGTTAGGATCTCACCAGCCCCCTAAATAGCTAGAACGTTTTTCAAAAATAAATTTAGTAAAGTTTAAATTTGTAAAACGATGGGTAAACATGTTAAGAAAAGCTTGTCAGAGAAGATTAAGTTGATT
>JAIXOJ010000211.1 GCA_027486835.1 Chitinophagaceae bacterium | reverse complement strand
GAACGTAGCTTTAAAGGTGCTTTCTACACGCCCCTTGCCGTGGTGGACAAGGCTTACGACAAACTAAGCGAGACCCTCGGCAAAAACTGGCAGCGGGAATACCTCGTGTGGGATATGTGTTGCGGCGTGGGCAACCTAGAAGTGAAGCACAGCAACCCCCGCAACATCTTCATGAGTACCCTCGACCAAGCCGATATTGATGTGATGCGCGCCACCAAAACCTGCGTAGCCGCCACCCGTTTTCAATACGATTACCTGAACGATGACATCAACGATTTTGGGCAAATAGATTATAACCTTACCAACAAACTGCCACTCGCTTTGCGGAATGCCATAAAGGAAGGGAAGAAGATTTTGGTGTTGATTAATCCGCCGTATGCGGAGGCGATGAATAAAGATAATACTGCAAAAAATGAATCTAATCCTGAAAATAAAATTGGTGTAGCAAACAATAAAGTAACTATAGCCATGATGAATAATTATGGTTCAGCAACTCGAGAATTATTCACTCAATTTATTGCACGTATTGCTACGGAAATACCATCGGCTACTATTGCAATATTTAGTAAAGTGAAGTATATAAATGCACCATTCTTCGAAAATTTTAGACAAAAATGGAAAGCGGAATTTCTTGGAGGATTTGTTGTTCATAGCAAAGCTTTTGATGGTTTAAAAGGGAATTTTCCAATCGGATTTTTTATTTGGAATACAAACAAGAAACAAGAAATAAGTGAAATAAAAGTCGAAGTATTAAATAAAGAAGCAAAGCCTGTAGGAGAAAAATCATTTTATAACATCCCGAACGAAAGGATGCTAAATGTTTGGATACCACGTCCAAAGTCTAATCAGTTTGAGGTAATTCCGTTAACCAACGCTGTGTCTCCACCATTAAAGAATGATTTTAAAACTTGGTCTGATAGCGCATTAGCATATTTAACTGCTTGGGGTAACGATATTCAGCATACAAATGGCACTTATATACTTTCATCAAGGGCTTATGGAGATAGTGGAGGGATTTACATTAATTCTGAGAACTTATGGCAAGTTGCCATTATTTTTTCCGTTCGTCGATTAGTAAAACCCACATGGCTCAACGACCGCGACCAATTTCTCCAACCCGACCAGCCCTTGAGCGATGAATTTAAAAGCGATTGTTTGGTGTGGATGCTCTTCAACGGCAGCAACCTCACCGCCAGTGCCGATGGTCTCGAATGGAACAGCAAGCAATGGAGCATCGTGAACCATTTTATCCCTTTTACGGAAGCCGAAGTAGGTGCGCCAGACAGGTTTGAGAGTGATTTTATGATGGAGTATATTTCAAACCTGACAGGTCTTCAAGAACTGTCAGGTTTAGGTTTACCCTACCCGATGCTCACCCCCGAAGCCAACGAAGTAATGGCCGCTGGCAAAACCCTTTGGCAAGCCTACTTTGCCCACACCGACGTACACACCGTCCGCGACGAACTAAAACTAAATAGAGCAGACGTAGGCTGGTACCAAATCCGCAAAGCCCTCCAAGCCCGCAACGCCAGCGGCGATTTCCCACCCGTTAGCTTCAAAGCTTTTGAAACGGCTTATAAGGCGTTGACAGAGAAATTGCAACCGATGGTGTATGAGTTGGGGTTTTTGAAGGGGTGATTATAGTAATAATTGTAAAATTATAAGATATGAAAAAGTTGATTTTCACTAGTGATGAACTTGAGTTATTAGAACCATTATTAAAAAAAAGAATTGAAAGATTACAAAATGATAACATTAAGCCTCGCGTAAAATACATTTCTGCTTTACAAACAGCTTTAGAAAAGGTGATTAAGGGTGAAGCAGATGTATATAAATCTTTTGAAAAAACAATGCTTATTAGTGTAATAAATGAAAATTTTGATAGCATAAATGCAGACCTAACGATAGATTCTTTTTACAACTTTCTCTTTATTTCTGACGAACAAATAAAGGTTGCTAATAAAATAGATTGCTGTGAAAATATATTGAAAAAATGTGGCTACAAATATGTAAAAGGGGGATTTTCTTATGCAGAAATGTTTGATTTTATTAATAAGCTAAAGAACTCAACAGGTATTTTACTTTCGAGAAGTGGAGAGAATGATTACTATAAAATAGGGTTTGTATATGAAAAAAAGGAGTACACAGTTTATAGGTTAAAGAGTCCTATAACCTTTGAAATAAATAGGTTCATAAAATTTGAATCATCTGCTCAACTTAGGTTTACATTACCCTTGAAAACAAAGCAAGAAGCTAAGGAATTGCTTTCAAATGCTGAGAGTGATAGATACCCAAAAGATGTTTTAGAAATTATAAATGTGTTGCTAGATTAACTGGTTCTCTATCTATTTGGCATTGATAGAAAAAATGCAACCGATGGTGTATGAATTGGGGTTTTTGAAGGGGTGGTGGGTGTATAATTTAAGAGTTAGAAAAAATCATAAATATGCGTACAAGGCTTTGGTATGAAATGACAACGGCAAAATTTAATGAAAGATATTTGACATTATTGATAGGACAACAAAGGCTTTGGCTAAACTACTTTAATTTGATGATAACTTTATTTTCTACAGCAGGTATCATGGGATGGAGAATTTGGGATAAATTTCCATTAGTTAGTTGTATTATAATTTCAGCTATTTCTATATTAAAACTTGTTCAGCAAAATATAATTCCATCGGAAAAACAAATTGAAAAGCTTGATAAAGCATCTGATTTTTATTTTAACTTACATTTGGAACTTGAAAAGTTATGGTTTGATTATGAAAGTGAAAGAATTAGTGAAATAGAATTACAAAATAAATTTCATGAGTTGAAGCAATCTGAAAGACAAATAAATCAACTTATAAACGAAATACATAAAAAAGAAAATAAAAAACTTGCTTCAAGGGCAGAACAAGATAGTATACAATTTTTTAACAAAGCTTTTAATCTTAGTAATCATGAGTAAAGAGAAAATACCTACACCAAATAATGGTATTCCAGTAAATAATCCACAAGATGGAATGAATAAGCCAATAGGCGGTGCTATAAAAGGTAATACATTACCTACTTTTCAAAATCCACCACCACCGCCACCTAAAAAACCAAGCTAGTACGTGGATTTTTAGTTTTAAAGGCACAAGTTATCTTTTACGAGATTTCTTGTGCCTTTATATTATGGTTAAGTTAAGATTATTTTTTTTAAATTAAACTCTGCTGGACAAAATGTTCCAAAAGGCATCTCCCCGCTACCGTACGTCAAATCACGTTCTTGCAGAGACTCGCTGCTCCCGCACGAATGCCGCGTGTGGCTTCGCTAAGATGATACCCCCCAAGAACTAAAGTGGATTTCCAAATCCCATCAACAGGCGTATCTATGTTTACGACTATTTTTGAATGGAACAGCTACGATGTAATACAATAATGCTAGCCAAATCCCTCAAACAATTGAACACTAGTTAATCAGCATAGCAGCTTCTTTAGCAAAATAAGTAGCAATTAAATCTGCTCCAGAACGCTTAATAGCGGTGAGGGTTTCTAGGATGGCTTTGTTTTCATCTATCCAACCCATTTTAGCAGCCGCTTTTATCATGGCATATTCACCACTAATGTTATAGGCACTCACTGGAATATCCACTGCATTTTTTACCTCACGGATAATATCTAAATAAGCCAAAGCGGGTTTCACCATCACGATGTCGGCACCTTCTTCCACGTCCATCAAGGTTTCTTTTACGGCTTCTATTCTGTTGCAATAATCCATTTGGTAGGTTTTTTTATCACCAAATCCAGGGGCAGAATCCAGGGCATCTCTAAAAGGGCCGTAGAAGCAAGAGGCATATTTGGCACTGTAGGCCATAATACCCGTTTTGGTAAAATGATTGGCTTCTAGTGCTTGTCTAATTGCGGCAATACGGCCATCCATCATATCGCTAGGAGCTACAAAGTCAGCACCTGCGGCAGCATGGCTCACGCTCATTTGAGCCAATACATCCACCGTAATATCATTCACAATTTCACCATTAATCACTACCCCATCGTGCCCATCGGACGAAAAAGGATCTAAAGCCACATCGGTCATTACCACCATTTCAGGCACTGCATCCTTAATTGCCTTTATGCTGCGTTGCATCAAGCCATTTGGGTTGAGGGCTTCCTTTCCATATTGGTCTTTCAAATTATCGGCACATTTCACAAAAAGCAACACACAGCGCAAACCCAAACTCCATAAGTTTTTCACCTCAGCTACGGTATTGTCCAAACTTAAGCGGTAATAGCCTGGCATAGAAGCAATTTCCACTTTCAGGTTGTTACCTTCTTCAATAAACAGTGGTACAATAAAATCGCTAGGTGACAATTTAGTTTCTGCCACCATGCTTCTAATGGCACTTGATTGCCGTAAAATTCTATTTCTGCGCATCAGTATCATAAAAAAGTATTTTAGTTAGTTGTTAGTTGTTAGTTATTAGTTATTAGTGGTTAATTGTTAGTGGTTAGTTGTTAGTTATTGGTTGTTAAGTATTATGTGGAAGGTGGTAAGTATGAAAATATTTTTCTCAGTACTAATTTAATAACATGCAAATGATAACTAATCACTAAGCATTAATTTCTAGCCACTAACCACTAACAACTAACCCCTAAATCCATTCCTTCGGATGCAGACAAACCTGCAAGAGTTTGTCTTCCTCGCTATTGGGGGTTGGTAGGTAATTGTATTCAAACCGCACGGTAGGAGGGAGGCTCATGAGAATACTCTCAATTCGGCCATTTGTTTTTAATCCAAAGAGCGTACCCCTGTCGTGTACTAGGTTAAATTCTGTATAACGTCCTCTTCGTATTTCCTGCCAATGTTTCTGTGACTCATTGTAAGGGGTATGTTTTCTGGCGTTAACAATAGGAATGTACGCATCGCAAAAAGCATTGCCACATTGTTGTCCGAAACGCATCCAAAAATCCACATCCTTTTCAGCACTTGGCCGTTGGTAATCATAAAAAATGCCCCCAATGCCCCGCCTTTCATTTGCACGGTGCGTATTTACAAAATAATCGTCGCAGTGCTGTTTGAATGCTGGAAAAAAGGAAGGGTCAAACGCCTCACACGCATGTTTATAGGTACGATGAAAGTGAATGGCATCTGATTCAATGAGATAGTAAGGCGTTAAATCAGTACCGCCACCAAACCATCTGTCCACCACTGCTGCTGGATCGCCAGCTTCCCCGAGCGACAGGTCGTACATTTCGAACATTCTATAATTGCAATGAACCGTAGGCACAAAAGGATTCAACGGATGAATCACCAAACTAAGTCCACAAGCAAACCAATGCAATTCTTTGTCGGCAAAGGATGCAGCCATTTTTAATTGCGAACGCATGGCATCGGTCACTTTTCCGCTTACGGCAGAAATATTTACGCCCCCTTTTTCAAATACACGACCATTGGCCATTACCCGCGTTCTGCCACCACCGCCTTCGGGTCTTTCCCATATATCTTCCAAAAATTTGGCCTCGCCATCTTCCATTTCCAGCGCTGCGCAGATGTTGTCCTGCAATCCGTAGATATACGCAACCCATTGTTCTCTAACTGAATTCATACAAATTAATTCTGAATTATTATTGCTCAATGCTTATTTAAATCAGCCATTCGGAGGTACTGCCACGAATGCACGAATGATCATTAACACTTTTCCAATTGTGCTTATGGTCGCATTCGCTCCAATGGCACGAACAGGTGTAGAATTCTAGTTAATTAATTCCTTCGATAGAAATTCAAAAAAAGTAAACAAGCCTACACTCTGGAAACTCTAGTGATTAATCCTAAAATCATCAACACTAAACATTAAACACGTGTTGTTTAACCGTATCCACAAATGCCTTGGCATGTGCAACAGGAACATTTGGTAAAATACCATGACCCAAATTGGCCACATATCTGCCTTTGCCAAACGCATTAAGCATGGTAGTTACTTCTTGTTGAATAATAGGAATAGGGGCTAGCAGCTTGGCGGGGTCAAAATTTCCCTGCAAACTGATTTGATTACCGGCCAATTCCCTAGCTACTGAAGGTTTGATGCACCAGTCGATACCTAATCCAGCGGCACCTGTGGCGGCCATTGCATTGAGACTGTGCCAGGCACCTTTTGCAAATACAATGGTTAGTACCTCATCTTTTAGCGCAGCCACTATTTGGCGGATATATTGAAGTGAGTAAGTTTCAAAATCATGTGGGCTTAACAATCCTCCCCAGCTATCAAAAATTTGAACCACGTCAGCCCCTGCTTTTACCTGAGCTTTTAGGTAAGCGATAGTGGTGTCGGTAACCATTTGTAATACCGTATGAGCCAATTCTGGTTGTGTGTAACAAAATGCTTTGGCCTTATCAAAAGTTTTAGAACCCTTTCCTTCCACCATATAGCAAAGTAAAGTCCATGGCGCACCAGCAAATCCTATTAAAGGCACTCGGTTGTTCAACTCTTTTTTTACCAATTTAATGGCTTCAAACACATAGCCCAATTGCTCTTCTACGTTTGGTACGTGAATGCGGGCAAGGTCAGCTTTGGTTTGAATAGGGTTGGGCAAGTTGGGTCCTTTGCTTTCTATCAGTTCCACCTCTAGTCCCATGGCTTGTGGTACCACCAAAATATCTGAAAACAAAATAGCTGCATCCACACCTATAATATCTACGGGTTGTAGGGTTATTTCAGCCGCCAATTCAGGGGTCTGGCAACGTTCAAAAAAGCCATATTTGTTTTTTATGACCATGTATTCAGGTAAGTATCTTCCCGCCTGTCGCATCATCCATACAGGCACCCGCTCCGTAGCTTCACCTCTTAATGTTCTAAGTAATAAATCGTTTTGTAACATCAGCTTTTTTTAATTCTTAATTTCTAATTTTTTAATCCCTTCTACTGAACCATCAATTGTCATCAGACCTGACAGGTTTTTAAAACCTGTTAGGTCTAACCACTAACCACTAACCACTAACCACTAACCACTAACCACTAACCACTAAAAAATGGTCAATTGCTTTGCTTACCAAGTAAGTTTTGTCGGGCAATTCACTCACGATGATTTGATGAAAGGGGGCATATGTTTCTATTGTATCCTTGGTGGCTTTTCCAATGGCAAATAATATGGTGGTTTCAGCCACCACGTTAGTACCGAAAAAACTATCCACCGCACTGGGGCTAAAAAAACAAATACCATCATAGGTATTATCAATTAGGTGCGGCGTAATTTGGGTGGTATATACCACTACTTCGGTAAGCGGTACCTGCGCTTCTTTTAGTATGTTGGGTAATACATCCCTTCTAATATTTCCGCAAAAAAATACCGTTTCTTTTTTTGGTTGGGTTAAAATGGCTTCCGCAAGTGAGGCAGCATCCTTACCAGTTCCTTTGATAGCACCTTCTCCAAAGAAATCAGCCAACAGCGTTTTGGTCGTTCCACCCATTGTATAAATATCCCAATTGGTCGGTGGTAGGGGGAATTGGGCAATCACTTCTTCTGCTGCATTCATACTCGTGAAAACGGCGGCGATGGGCTGAATGCTCCAGCTTTTAATTATCTCTTTTTCTTCTGAACCGATGGATGATTCGGTGTGAATGAATGATTGACAATCTATCAGAACGCCTCGATTGAGCGCAGATTGTACTAGTTCTTGGGGCAACGGTCTTGTACTAAGCAAGCGGATGTTTGGTTTAGACATGTTGTTTCATGGCATCTATTATGGTTTGCCCTCCATTTGCTAATACTGCTTTTGCAGCCAATTCACCAGCTTTTGCCGCATCATTCAGGGAAAAATTCATTTCCGTTGCTGCAATGCTAGTGCCATTAGGTGATACAATGTTGCCATTAAATTGTAGGGTATTGTTGTTATTTATAGTGGCCAAAGCACTTATTGGGGTGGAACATCCCCCCATCAGCGTGCGCAAAAAATCCCTTTCTACAGCGGTACAAATAGCAGTAGGCTCGTGGTGGATTGGTTGGCATGCATCAGAAAAATAGGTTTCGTTATCTCTACCCACAATCATAATAGCACCTTGGGCGGGGGCTGGCAACATCCAATGGAGGTTAACACTATGTCCTGGGCGCAGGTTGATTCGTTCTAGACCTGCCCCCGCAAAAATGGCACCCTGCCAAGCGCTTTCCTTCACTTTTTTCAGCCGCGTATTCACGTTGCCACGGAGATTCTCAATTTGATGGTTGGGGTAGCGGTGTAGCCATTGTGCCTTGCGGCGGATGCTGCTCGTGCCAATGGTAACTGTTTCTTTCCATTCTGGTAGTTCAACTGGGTAGTCATGGGTAGGCGCTTGATCCCAATCTTGGTTGAGGACAAATATATCTTGATAATTACCTCTTTCTAATACACAAACTTGGGTAAGCCCTTTGGGTAATTGCGTAGGCACATCCTTCATGGAATGTACCGCTAAATCTATTTTATTAGCAAGCAGTGCTATGTCTAAGCTACGCGTAAACACACCTTGTACGCCCATTTCATACAAAGGCGTTACTAAATCAATGTCACCTTCACTTTTTATGTAAACAAGCTCGGCTTGATGGCCATGCTTTTCCAATAAATCTTTAACCAATTGAGCTTGCCAAACGGCTAACTGGCTTTCTCTGGTGCCAATACGTATAATAGGGGGCATGGGCAAATAAATGGCTTTAGCTATTGTAATGAAATAATGTATGCGGGGCTAAGAATAACCTTTCAAAAAAGTTGGATTAATAAGCGTTTATGGTAATAAACTCATTGATCGCTTCAATAAAATTACAACCGCCCTTGTTTTCTCGTTTCATGTTGGCAGCCATGTTATTAATCACCTTCTGTATTTTTTGTTGGCATTCGGCGGTGTCGGTACTATTTTGGTTGGTATAGCTAGTAAATAAGTTACAGTCCTGCATGGCAATCATCTTACTCTTGGCAGCTTTAATTACAGGTACATGCTTGCGCATATTGTGCCATTCCACAAATTCTTGTATATGCTTTGCAATAATGGCTTTCGCTTTGGGTACTTCAGCTTTCCTTTTTTGAAGCGTTGCATCATTTATTTTAGACAGTCCATCCACATTAACCAACGTAATGTTTGGCAATTCACCACAAGTTGGATGGATGTTATTGGGTATAGATAGGTCAATTAAAACTTTTTGCCCTTTTTCGGCAACATTCGCTGCGTTAATGATAGGTCTGGCCGCATTGGTGGCAACGATGATAATGTCTGCTAGGTCAATTTCTCGCTCTATCATTTCATATGCACCCACCCTTAGATTTAATTCTTTGGCAAGCTCAATTGCTTTTTCCTCCGTTCTGTTAATGAGGGTAATGTTATTGTTGCCTAAGTAGTCAATTACATTTTTGCAAGCGTTTCTACCAATTTTTCCAGTTCCAAGTAATAGAATTTTCTTGTCGCTAACCTCAGTCACTTGTTCTTTTAAAAATTGGATGGCAGCAAATGCAACAGATACAGTACCTCCGCTAAGTTCTGTATTGTTCTTAATGTTTTTTGACGCTTGAATCACGGCATTGACCAATCTTTCTAAAAAACTTCCGATGCCGCCATTTTCCTTAGACAGTTTAAAAGCGAGTTTTATTTGGCCAATAATTTCATAGTCGCCTAATATTTGTGAATCCAATCCAGCACCCACACCAAATAAATGGTGTATAGCAGCATCACCTTTTTTAATATAAGCAAGTTTCTTAAATGTTTCTACACTACCCTGAGTCTGCGAACATAGTAGTTGAATCAAAGCATTTGCATTGGGAGCTAGACCATATATTTCTGTACGGTTGCAAGTGCTAATGACCAATAATTCTTGAATGCCCGTTTGTTTTGCGTCATGAATCAATTGTTTGTATTGGTCAGAATTAATAGCGAATTGACCCCTAATAGCCGCTTCTGTTTTCTTATAATTAATACCTGCCGCAAAAAATATCTCATCGTTCATCATGCCCATCTCATTTTCTTAACCACGCTTTCCCACACCAATTTTGGTAGTCGGCAAATGTAGCCGCTAGTCAATCGCAGAACAATAAGACAAACGTCATGCTTCTGTCATTTTTCTGTCATTAAAAAATACTGTTTAAAATATGTCGCTGGATCCACTCGTTTTCGTAACAAAAATAAATAGCGATACCTTAATAGCGTGAAAAAATGCCATTGGCATCATTCGCAGTTATACATCCCAAATGCTTAATATTTTCGGGGAGTAGACGCACTTTTTTATCCCTTTCAGGCATAGCGTCGGTTTTCATTCGTCCATTGTACAAATCAGTAATTACAAACAAAGGTTGTCATACAATATCTAGTTAACTTCTACCAATAGTGGCAGGGTAAAAAATCTAGATGTCCTAAAAAATGGTGCAAGTGTTTATACGAAATTGATTTGCGCGCGTGCCGATGCCCATTGTGAACAAGTAAATGCTACCAACAAGAGCGCAAATAACGTCTACGTCTAAGCAAATGCCAACTGTGTATGCGCAAATGTCATTTACGTAAAGGAAAACGTCATCTCTGAGTGGGAAAATGTCATCTCTGAGCGGGAAAATGTTTGCTCTGAGCGGGAAAATGTTAGCTGCGTGCGGGAAAATGTTAATTATACACGGGAAAATAAAATATACGAAGGACACAATGTCATGTGTGAGCGAGCAAATGTTAAATACGCATGGGAAAAAATCAAGTTTGTGTGAGCAAATGCCAATTACGCATGGGTAAAAAACAAGTTCGTGTGAGCAAATGTTAATTACGCATGAGCAAAAAACAAGTTCGTGTGAGCAAATGTTAACTACGCATGGGTAAAAAACAAATCAATGTGTCATTATGTCTTAATTCGTCGTGTAATCGCCGATTTTTAAAGCCATTATGGCAAATTTAATTCTTTGAGCTATTATATTAACATAATTGCTGCCATTCTGGCAAAGGGACTTTTTAAAAGCATTCTAAAGTGTGTTACTGCTCTGATAATCACTACGTAAGCTGACTAATTTGGTATTTACACTGAACAGAAAATGGTTTGCGAATTATACCTCACCTTGACCCTAGCTCCAAAAGCGAGGGAACTACAAAGATTATAGCGACTTTTTCGCAAACCATTTTCTTGTGATTACAAACATTCCGAATGCTTAAATTTTTGAGAAGTTAAGGCACAAGTGTATCCCGTTTTCAGCATAGCTAGTTAAGAAGACCATGAACTCGACAATTAACGCACCTACTAGTGGAGTAAGGGAAATTCTTACGTATCTCTTTGTTATTCTAATGCCAATAAACCATATCATACCGCTATTTTTCTTTGTTTTATGTATTCGTAGGTTATATTTACTCCCACCCCATTTTCATCTATCTGTACTTGTTTAAATC
The DNA here is from genome assembly GCA_027486835.1 of Chitinophagaceae bacterium. Taxonomy (GTDB): domain Bacteria; phylum Bacteroidota; class Bacteroidia; order Chitinophagales; family Chitinophagaceae; genus Parasediminibacterium. Next base: position 33,927 of record JAIXOJ010000211.1, on the reverse strand, counting down.
GATTTGAATAAAACAAACTCCATATTGCGTTTGCTTAATTTGGCTATTTCCATCATGGCATTGGAAGCAGTTTTCGGAATAATATCAAATGCCCAAACAGTCGATTCAATCCCTAAACCTAAGCAGGATACGTTTTTCCTAGCCAAGAAAAGAGGGCTACTTGGGTGGTTGGGTAAAAGTGTGGCCATTGATTGCCCATTGGAAGTTAACGGTGATATTGTACCCGTAAAGAATAGCGATGCCTTTATGAGGTTTCAAGGTAAAACCATTGGAAGCATAGCTATTTCCAATGTCAGCTTTGGTATATCGGTTAATGACACTTCGTTAAGAAAAAAGAATTTTTTTATCGACGCTGCTACTTATCTCCACAAATCAACCAAAGCCTCCTTAGTCTCTAAAAATCTTTTTTTTCAATTGGGGGATACACTTTATCCTAATTTATTGGCGGATAATATTCGGTACTTACGGGAGCAGTCCTATTTGCAGGATGCCAATATTGTGGTGAATCCAAGCAAATTAGACAGTAATTCAGTGGATGTTTCTGTTTTCTATAAAGATGTGTTTTCTATTGGCGCAAGCGGAGAAGCCACTGAAAAGAACGCCTATGGGGAAATTAATGATAATAATTTGATGGGTACGGGTCAGCGAATAGCTATTCAAGGGATGTACGATTTAGAAAGGAATCCTCGGTATGGCTACGGGTTTGAATACCTGAGGCGAAATGTATTTGGAGGCTTTGGAAACCTAGGTTTTGGGTATCAAAATTTGGCTAACGCTTACAGTAGTGGCCAAAGGCAAGAGAGTAATTGGTACATGAGGGTAGAACAACCGCTGGTAAGTCCGTATTTTCTGTGGACGGGTGCGGTGGAAGCATCTGTTCATTATAGCAACAACCAGTTTAACAATGATTCGGTATATGCAACGGATATTAACTACAGTTATCGAAATTTTGATAGTTGGGCGGGCTACAATGTAGGAGGCCACAACTTTAGCAACGAAATCAACGACAGAAAAGTGAAACATTTTGTAGCTACCCGGATTGCCAACCGCACTTTTGATAAAGTGCCTGCTAAATTTGAAAATGTATATCAACCGCAATATGCGGATTTAACTAGCGTGTTAGTTGCTTATACTCGTTTCAAACAAGAATATTATCGTACCAATTTCCTCTATGGATTTGGTAGAAACGAGGACGTTCCAGAAGGCTACAATTATTCATTAGTAGGAGGGTGGACAGATAAAGTAGGATACAGCCGACCTTATGTAGCATTAGATTTACAAAGGGAATATTTCTCACGAAAAAAGAGTTATTTCAACTATACCCTCAGACTCGCAAGCTATTTTAGAAAAAATCAAATGGAAGACATGAGCATGCTTTTCAACGTGGAAACATTTACCAAATTGCGCAGAATTTGCCATAGCAAATGGCTAACTAGACACTTTCTAACAGGTAGTATCACCCACCAATTCAATCAATTTCTTGATGATCGGCTTCGATTAAATGGGGTGTATGGCATAGACCAAATCAATTCCGACTCATCCACCATTGCTAATGGTAGAATCTCTATAAGCTGCGTATCTGTATTCTATAACACTTGGAAATTGGCAGGATTCAGTTTTGCCCCCTTTTCTTATGTATCGTTGGCGGGCTTACACCCAGATAATCAAAATTGGTTTACTGGCGATGGATATGCAAGTATTGGTTGTGGAATGCGGACAAGAAATGAGAACCTCGTTTTTGGCACCATTGAATGTAAAATTTCTTATTTCCCTAGAACAGTAGGAGGCATGACGCCATTCCTCTTTACCATTTCTTCCGATTTGCAATTCAAATACAATAGCCAATACATCAAAAGGCCAGATTTTATTTCGGTAAATTAACGCCACCTGTATTCAAAAAAATCAGGGGTGGAACTCAACTGGTAATAATTTCTGTAAGCTTCCCTAAAGGTTGTACCAATTTATTCTTTCTGTAAGCTTTTGTACATGCAAAACCACTCAAAAATTCAGCACGGAAGTTAGAGAGAAGATTTTTGCTTAAGGAGTGAAAACTTTTTATGTACTGCACAAACAATGTTTTCATAAGATTGCACGGGTTAGTTCGGTTTATGGCAAACAATGAACGACCCATTTTTAGAGAAGGAATAAGGAAACGTAATGTTCCAAACAGAATCAATGAATGAATTTATGAGCAACATACAGAAGATATTTAGCAATAAGCAACACCGAGTGCTGAATGTTTATTGCACGGCTGGTTATCCCTCCTTGGAAAGTACTTTAGAGGTAGTAGAAGCCCTTACCAATGCTGGAGCAGATTTAATAGAAATCGGAATGCCCTACAGTGACCCATTAGCCGATGGTCAAGTGATTCAAGAAAGTAGTGCAGTGGCCCTACAAAATGGAATGACGATTGCCGTATTGTTACAACAGTTGAAAAATTATAGAGCCGCAGGTAAACATCATGCACCCATTATTTTGATGGGATACATGAACCCTGTTCTCCAATATGGCTTCGAAAGTTTTTGTGCGGATGCCGCCGCGGCGGGCGTTTCAGGATTGATACTCCCCGATTTACCTGCTTACGAATTTGAAACTGAGTTTGGTGCCATTATTCGGAAAAACGGGCTTGATTTTATTTTTCTGGTAACCCCAGAAACGAGTTTAGAGCGGGTTCGAATGTTAGACAATTTAAGCAGTGGATTTTTGTATGCAGTATCTTCTTCTTCCACCACTGGTAACGAAAAAGACTTTGCTGCGGTAGAACAATATTTACAGCGGTTGCAATCCTTGCAATTAGCCAATCCAGTTTTGGTTGGTTTCGGGATTAAAGACCGCAACACCTTTGAGAGTGCCTGTAAATATGCAAATGGTGCCATCATAGGAACTGCTTATATCAAGGCACTTACAGCATCAAAGGATATTGTAGCGACAACAAATCAATTTTTATCTGGAATCTTAGCAACAGATTAAGCATTGTAATAAATATGGAACTGTCAACCTATTTTAATTAACTCAAAAAAGACAATTGATTGTTAAGATTAGAAATCGGTTTTCTAACCAACCTTTTTGACTTTTTTCAACTTGACCTAGGCGAAATGGGTACTTTAGAGTAGTAAATTCAAGACGCTAATTTCAAGGCAAAAGGAATAATGCTATTCTTTAGTTTTCATTTCTAACCCCTAATCCCTAACCCCTACAACAATGTATTCTCCATCTGATTTGCCCCCCTTCGCTAGTTCTAGAAACAAGGTAGTCATCATCAAATACAATGCAGGTAATATCCAAAGTGTATTATACGCACTCGAAAGAATTGGGGTTGAAGCCGTTGTATCCGATGACCATGCTGTTATACAATCGGCAAAAAAGGTAATCTTTCCAGGAGTGGGCGAAGCCAGTAGTGCGATGAGAAGTTTGCAAGCGGCTGGTTTAGATCAGCTTATACCAACCCTTATACAGCCAGTATTGGGCATCTGTGTAGGCATGCAATTGCTCTGTTCATTTTCCGAAGAAAACGAAACCCCTTGTTTGGGTATATTCGAAGAAAAGGTTCAAATATTCCAGCCTAATGAAGTGCACCCAGTAAAAGTGCCACAAATAGGATGGAACACCATTACCCATCTTCGTTCCCCTTTAATGAATGGTGTTCCAGAAAATAGTTATTGCTATTTTGTACATAGTTATTTTGTTGCGGATAATCCATATAGTATTGCAACTGCTCATTATACCCAACCTTATTGCGCAGCTTTTCAAAAGGATAATTTTTTTGGAGTTCAGTTTCATGTGGAGAAATCGGCTGCTCTTGGTGAACGAATGCTTCAGAATTTTATTGAGCTTACATAATCAGGATAGCTTCCATCAATGTTTTTATGCTTATGCTTATAGTTATTTAAAAAATCATCCTTTGATTTTTGAGTAACACAGAATCAAGAATTTGGTACATACAACTTACTTACTTTCATAATTATAATTATTCAGGAATTGTCAAAACCTACTCATGCGGGCTTGTCTAAAAAAACCGCATCAACTTTCACAATTATTCCAGCCATAGATGTAATAGATGGCAAATGTGTTCGATTGACCCAAGGTGACTACAGTAAATTAACTATTTACCATGAACATCCCTTATACATTGCCAAGCAGTTTGAAGATGCGGGACTCCATAGATTGCATTTGGTAGATTTAGATGGAGCAAAAGCAGGAGCCGTGCAAAACTGGAAAGTGTTAGAAGCAATCGCAACAAAAACCAATTTAGTGATTGATTTTGGTGGTGGAATTAAGTCTGATAAGGATGTGGACATTGTGTTCAATTCTGGTGCAGCATTGGCTACAGTGGGCAGCATTGCCGTTAAAAACAAACCACTTTTTGTTAGTTGGTTGCAACAATATGGGTCAGACCGGTTTTTTTTAGGCGCCGATGTAAAAGAGGAGAAAATTACGATAGGGGGATGGCTAGAGGAAACCGACCTTAAGGTTGCAGATTTCATAGAATCGTACATGCAGCTAGGTGTAAAACAGGTTTTCTGTACTGACGTTAGCAAAGATGGAAAACTCGAAGGGCCAGCTATCGACTTATACCAACAAATACTTAAAAAACTTCCCGCATTGCAATTAGTCGCCAGCGGCGGTGTTGCAGTGATAGACGATGTAATAGCGCTCAAGCAGGCAGGTCTTTCGGGGGTGATTATTGGTAAAGCCATTTATGAAAACAAGATTACCCTCAAGCAACTCACCGCTTTTGTGGAAAATAACCAATAGAAACAACCAATAATGGAACTTGCTTTAATCTTTGCCCAATTGTTGCTTATCACAAAACCTTTCTATCCATTAAATTATGCTTGCTAAAAGAATTATTCCGTGCTTAGATATCAAAGATGGCCGAACGGTAAAAGGTATCAATTTCGAACAAATAAGGGATGCGGGCGACCCGGTAGAATTGGGTGCGCTCTATGCCCAAGAAGGTGCAGATGAATTAGTTTTTCTGGATATCACTGCAACTGTGGAGAAAAGAAAAACCCTGCACGAACTCGTAAACCGAATTGCCAGAACGATCAATATTCCTTTTACGGTAGGAGGCGGGGTTAGTTCGGTGGCAGATGCATCGGTATTACTGCATAATGGCGCAGACAAAGTAAGTATCAATTCTGCCGCATTTAAAAATCCTACACTCATTCAAGATTTGGCCAAAGAGTTTGGAAGTCAGTTTGTTGTATTAGCCATTGATACCAAGCAAGAGGCTAATGGAGAATACTATGTGTATTTAAATGGGGGGCGCCTTAAAACGGAGATACCTTGTTTTCAATGGGCAAAGCAGGCAGTAGCAATGGGTGCGGGTGAAATTTTACTCACATCCATGAACCAAGATGGCACCAAGCAGGGTTTCGATATTACCATAACCAAGCTATTAAGTGAACAACTACCTGTACCTATTATTGCCAGCGGTGGTGGCGGTACTATGGAACATTTTGAAACTGTATTCAACTACGCTAATGCTGATGCAGCATTAGCCGCAAGTATTTTTCACTTCAAAGAAATAGCCATTCCGCAACTAAAAAATTATTTATCCCTAAAGGGTATCCATGTAAGAAAGTAATTTGGCCGAAATAGACAATCAAATACTTATTGTTCTTGTAAGGTGTAAAAAGCCCTTGCGTACAAGTAATGTAATCATTACCTAAACTGATTTAACATACCATCCTCTCACCGTTTCACGCTTAATATTTACTAATAAATGAATCAATTCACTGTTCCTGATACGCTTGAAATACAGTACCATAAATATTCCGATGGCCTAGTGCCAGCTATTGTTCAAGATGCGGATACTGCCAAAGTGCTAATGCTCGGATTTATGAATACAGCGGCTGTAGAAAAAACCTACCAAACGGGTCTAGTCACTTTTTTCAGCCGGTCTAAGCAACGCTTATGGACAAAAGGGGAGGAGAGCGGGCATTGGTTAACACTCGTAAACCTAGCAGTCGATTGCGATAATGATACCCTCTTAATTAAAGCACGACCAAATGGGTCAGTTTGCCATACAGGTGCCGACACCTGCTGGAATGAACCGAACACCCATCCTTCTTTCCTAGCTCAGTTAGAGGCAATTATTGAAGCCAGAAGTTCTGCACCTCCTGAAGAATCCTATACTGCAAGAATGCTGGCAAAAGGCATAAATAAAGTGGCACAAAAAGTAGGAGAGGAGGCGGTTGAGCTAGTAATTGAAGCAAAAGATGATAATAAAGAACTGTTTTTAGGCGAGGCAGCCGATTTACTTTTCCATTATTTGCTTTTGCTTAAAGCCAAAGGCTATAAATTGCACGAGGTCATGGAGGTTTTGGAATCTAGACATAAAAAATAAACTAGTATAAATTAATAAAGTAGTAAGAATGAAAAAAATGTTGTTCGTGTGTTTTTTGCCACTGTTTGCTTTTGCCCAAAACGGGTTTAATGTCAACGGGACTATAAAGGGTTTAAAAGATAGCACCTTGGTCTTTTTGCAAAATGTTGAGGGCAATACCATCGCACAGGATTATGCAAAAAATGGCAAATTTCAATTAACAGGCAAATTAGAGGATCCAGGCTTTTTCCAGTTGAGCTTTATCGGTACCCAAGAAATGGCTGAATTGTTTTTAGGGAATGAAAATGTGACGGTTACAGGTGAAATGACCAAACTGAAATCAGCTGTATTCACTGGTTCTGTGTACCAAAACGATTATAAAACTTTTGTAAAAGGATTCACACCTATTAATGATGTATTGGGTAAAATTGTGCCTCAAATTAACGCCGAAAAACAAGGCAGCAAAAAAAGAGACAGCCTCATTGGGGTTTTCAACCTTAATCGCGATAAGCTGAAAGCTTTCACAGATAACTTTCTAAAAGAAAAATCTGCTTCCCCCGTAAGTGCCTTTATCCTCTACCAATTCAGCAAATTATACGATGATGCAACGGTAGAATTGAGATATAACAGCCTAAAACCCTCCGCTAAAAAAATCGTTTTTGCTAAAGAAATAGAACGAAACATCCAATCTGGCAAAATGGGTAATGTAGGGTCAATGGCCGCCGATTTTACGCAAAACGATGTCGATGGAAAACCTGTAAAACTCACTTCTTACAGAGGTAAATATGTGCTAGTAGATTTTTGGGCTAGTTGGTGCAGACCTTGCCGAATGGAAAACCCGAATGTAGTTGCTGCATACAATGCTTATAAAGACAAAAATTTCACCGTTCTGGGTATCTCTTTAGACAAAGAAAAAGATAGCTGGCTCAAAGCCATCAAAGACGACAACTTACCTTGGACTCAAGTAAGTGACCTACAGTTTTGGAACAATGCCGTAGCCCAGCAATACAAAATTCAAAGCATACCTTCTAATATGCTTGTAGATCCTGACGGAAAAATTATTGGTAAAAACCTCCGTGGTGAGGAGCTGATGGCTACCCTAAAAAACCTATTGAAGTAAGCACACCGTCAACTGTATTTCAGTTTAATTCAATCAAAATATTACACTCTATAACTTTCCCCCCATCGAGCCGAGGCTTGTTGGGGGGAATAAGTCCAAAACAAAAAAGTGAAGAAAAGAAAACCTATAAAATCTTTTCAACCTTAGACATTAACCAATAAACAAGCTTTAGAAATGATTTTTCACTACTAAATTGCTCAAAAAAATGTATAAAATAGTCTGTTTTATAGCACTATTTTGGCAGCTCAACACCGCCGAAGCACAACAAAACTGCGATACCATATTACCTGTGATCAACAGAAGCATTCTCGACTTCGTAAATAAAAACCTGAACAAGCAGGTTGACCGAGGCGAATGTTGGGATTTGGCAGCAGTACCACTCAGGCAATTGAACGCCCAATGGGACAATATGTACGAATTTGGCAGAGAAGTCAACTATAAAAAAGAATGTATTTACCCTGGCGACATCATTCAGTTTGAAGGTGTGAACACCAAATATTCCTTACCCAATGGCGGTACAAGAAAAGAATCGATGGAGCACCACACAGCAATCATATACCAAGTAATTTCAAAAGGCAATTACATCCTTGCGCACCAGAACACAGGATTTTCAGGTCGTAAAGTAGGCACCTCCCCCCTTATCATTGAAAACATAACCAGTGGGCATTTCAAAATTTATCGTCCCTATCGGTAGTGGAAACAATAAACTTAAGCATAAACCCAAACAAACTTTAGCATTATCCCAAGCCCAACAACTTACCTCCAATTAAACCAATTGACCAAACGGAAAAAATGGTTGAATTGGAACAAAAAATTGCAACGCTAACTACTGAGGTTGCCACACTTAAAGAAGTGATTCGTTTATTGGGTGGGCAATAGACAGAAAAACGAAAGATAATAGTTTTAACAAAGCCCCCCAGAAGCGCAATTGGAATATGGTTTAAACCCAATAAAAGACTGATGGATTTAACAGGATGGTGCAAATACTGCTTACAAAAGCCAAATAAGTAACCGTTTTTAATGGCTTCTTACTTTAATGAAGGCAGTAATAAATGGTATGATTTCAATTAAAATTTGTTTTTTTCATTCAGATGGTTATTTTCGCAGTTCAAATTTTTTCTAACCCCATTTATTAACGCCGCTAAATTTCTATTTAACTATGGCAGTAAAGCTGAGATTACAAAGACACGGAAGCAAGAAAAGGCCTTTTTATTTTATTGTAGTTGCCGATGCTCGTGCACCAAGGGATGGTAAATTCATCCAAAAAGTTGGTACTTACAACCCACTTACAGTACCCGCCACTATTCAGTTAGATCGTCAAAAAGCATTGGAATGGTTGCACAAAGGTGCCCAACCTACTGATACTGTTAGACGTATCCTTTCTTTTAAAGGCGTATTGTATTTGAAACATTTACTGCGTGGAGTTAAACTTGGTTTGTTCGATGACGCTACAGCAATGGTGAAATTCCAAGATTGGCACGTGAAGCACGAAGCCGATGTTGCTCGTAGAGCTGAGGCAAACAAGAAAGCCAAAAAAGAAAGTCGTAACAAAGTGTATGTACGCAAAGTTGCGCCAGCCGCTCCTGCTCAACCTCAAGTTGAGGGTGAACAAGCATAATCTTCTTAGGCTGTTTTTCAAAAGCCCGACTAATTCGTTTAGTCGGGCTTTTTTATTGTTGCAACCAAGAAATTAAAGACACACGCTTTGAGCACAGCCATTACATTTGCGCAATTTCAAAAAAATGATGAATGCATTAATGTCTAACGAATCGATACCTTCAGAAAAAAAGAAAATAATTGTCTTGGGCAGTGGCCCTAACAGAATAGGTCAAGGTATTGAGTTTGATTATTGCTGCGTACATGGGTTACTAGCAATAAAAGAATGTGGCTTCGAAGCCATCATGGTCAACTGTAACCCAGAAACGGTTTCTACTGACTTTGACATGGCTGATAAGCTCTACTTCGAACCAGTTTATTGGGAACACCTTTGGGAAATCATAGAGTTAGAAAAACCCGAAGGGATTATTGTTCAGCTTGGCGGTCAAACTGCTTTAAAGTTGGCCAAAAGGTTACATGAAAAGGGAATAAAAATAATCGGTACCAGCTACGATAGTATGGATATTGCTGAAGATAGAGGTCGTTTTAGCGACTTACTTAAAGAGCTAGACATCCCTTATCCTGAATACGGCACAGCATACACAGCCGAAGAAGCAATTGAAGTAGCCAATGTTGTTGGGTATCCCGTTTTGGTACGCCCTAGCTACGTATTAGGAGGGCAAAGAATGCGGATTGTAATTAACGATGAAGAAGTGGAGAAAGCCGTCATAAGTCTCCTGAAGCACATTCCCGACAACAAAATTCTCATCGACCATTTTCTCGACCGTTGTCAGGAAGCCGAAGTGGATGCCATTTTTGATGGCGAAAACTTCCACGTAATGGGTGTTATGGAACATATTGAGCCAGCTGGGATTCATAGTGGAGATAGCAATGCGGTACTTCCTGCATTTAACCTTACGCCATTAGTGATTACAACAATGGAATACTACAGTGAAAAAATTGCTCGCGCTTTAAATATTAAAGGTCTCATCAACATTCAATTTGCCATCAAGAACGACAAAGTATATGTAATCGAGGCAAATCCCCGTGCATCCAGAACGACACCATTTATTGCAAAAGCTTATGGAATACCCTATTTAAATATTGCAACCAAAGTGATGCTTGGAGCAAATAAGCTCACAGAATTTACCATTGAGAAAAAACTAGACGGTTACGCCATTAAAGAACCTGTATTTAGCTTCGAGAAATTTCCAGGAGTAAATAAAGAATTGGGGCCAGAAATGAAAAGTACGGGTGAAGCCATACGATTTATTAAGGATTTGCGCGACCCTTATTTCAGAACATTGTACAAAGAAAGAAGCATGAATTTGAGTAGATAACTGCTGTTTAAAATTCAGATTTTGAATTTTTACTAAACAAAATACCCCCTCTAGCCGACTGCTAAAGGGGGTATTTTATTTAAGGGATTGATTACGTGCCTATGTTCACTATCAACCCAAGTTGTTATGCCAAAAAATAGTAAAAACAATTTACTATGAGCAATTAACCATTTCCTTCCAATTCCATTAATTGCTCAAATAGGGTCTCATAATTTTTCTCAGAAAGTGCGAGTAATTCTTTGATTCTTTTATAGTTTTTTTCGTTTTCAGCAAATAGTGCAGCATTTTTATAACTATTTGGGTCAGCCAATGCTAATTCGATGGTTTGTTTTTGTTGCTTCAAAGACTCCACCTCCTCTTCGGCTTTTTTAAATTTATTTTGAACTTTTTTAAGCTCGGTGTTATCAATTCGAGGTTTGGGAATGGAAGCTACGGCTGGTTTATTTTTAGTTTCCTCCTGCTTTTTCACATTTGCTTCAGGCTTTACAACCACTGTTTTCCGGCTTTCCTCTTTTGCCTGTTTGGCCATGCGCTCTTTCCACTCTGTATATTCCGTATAAGTGCCCTTAAATTCTTTGATTTCGTGGTCAACAATCTCCCAGATTTTATTGGCTGTTTTTGATACGAAATAACGGTCGTGACTCACTAATATTAGGCTGCCCTCATACTTATTTAATGCATCGGCAAGTAGCTCTACACTGTGCATATCCAAGTGGTTGGTAGGCTCATCTAGCATTAAGAAATTGCTTTTGCTCACAATTACTTTCGCTAACGCAACTCGAGCTTTTTCACCACCACTCAATAGTTTTATCTTTTTGTCGGTATCATCTCCAGAAAATAAAAAGCAACCTAAAAGGCTTCTGAGTTCCAACTCAGTTTTGCCGCTTCTGCTTTCAAGCATTTCATTCAAAATGGTGTTGTCCATTGTCAAAGCTTCCAACTGGTGCTGTGCATAAAAACTACTATCTACATTATGCCCCCATACTCTTTCCCCTCCAAAGTTTTCTTCAGTTCCTGCTATAATGCGTAATAAGGTACTTTTTCCTTTACCATTTGCACCAATCAATGCTATTTTATCACCACGCTCTATTTCTGCTACTCCTTTATCAATAATTAGATTCTCGCCATATTTTTTGTGGATGTCTTTCAATGTAACTAAAATCTTCCCAGGCTGGTTATTTACCTGAAAGTTAATCTTGATGTTAGGGCGCTCAATCTCCACGTTTTCAATTCGTTCAATTTTATCTAAACGTTTCATTGCACTTTGTGCTGCCGCAGCCTTAGTGGCCTTTGCTCTGAACCGCTCGATAAAACGTTCTTGTTGGCGAATATATTCTTGCTGATTTTCAAAGGCTCTTTGTTGTATCTCTACACGCTGTACCTTTTCCACTTCGTAATACTCATAATTGCCAGAATAAATATTTAGTTCCTGTTGGTAAATTTCTACAATCTTATTTACCATACGGTTAAGGAAAAATTTATCGTGACTAACAATCACTACACTTCCTTGGTAATGGAGGAGATATTTCTCCAACCATTCAATGGAAGGAAGATCCAAGTGGTTCGTAGGCTCATCCAGCAACAAAACGTCAGGTGATTGCAAAATCATCTTAGCCAACAATACTCGCATACGCCAACCCCCACTAAATTGTTGGTAAGGCTTCATCATCTGCTCATTTGTAAATCCAAGCCCATGCAATACTTCTTCGGTTTTATATTGAATGTTGTAACCATCCAATACATCCATTTCATGTAGCTTGTCTGTGTAGTCGGTAAGTAGCTTTTCGTCTTCTCTTGTTTCTAATTCTTTACCAAGAGCTTCAATTTCTTTTTCTAATTGACGGACACGTTCAAAGGCACCCATCGCCACTTCTAAGATACTATCGGTGGTTTCAAAGCTCAATAAATCTTGGTGTAGATATCCAATTGAGGTATCTCTCATCTTTTCTACCGTTCCTTTAGAAGGCGAATATTGACCTACCAATACTTTTAATAAAGTTGATTTACCCGTACCGTTATACCCGATTAAACCTATTCTTTCACCTGGATTTATGTGCCATGTTGCATCTTGTACAATAACCCTCGCCCCAAATTCAAATGTCACGTTTTGAAAACCAATCAGCATGTAGCAGTATTTTTTTGGTGGCAAATGTAATTGACCACCCGAAAAGAAATTAATTTGTTTGTCTATAGTTTTTTGAGGAAGTTGTCAAAAATCGCTACTTCCTCATACAATTTTTTATGGTTGCTTTTTGGGTGGTTTTTGGTATTGCAACAGAATTTTAGCATTACGTTGTTCATCAGATGTAATGTTAATTTCATAATGCTTTGACCCTGAGGAAATTATTACCAATGCCGTATTGGGAGGTACATTACCCAAATTTTCGGCAACAGCTATAAATTCATAATTGGGTGATTTTTCATCAATGTGTACTTGCATGGTGATTGGGGAGTAACCTAATCTTTTCCGATCAACCACAACTCTGTTATTGTGGTAAACACTGATGGTATCACCATCAATTTGTCCATTGTCAAAAAACTCAATGGTCACATCTTGTGCATCAACAACTAAAGTATTAGAAAGCACATTTTCACGTTTTTGCAGAATTTCAGGAACCGGCGGCAACACCTCTGAATCCTCAGCAACGGTTGAATCACGCAATGATCTAACTGAATCTTCCAATATTTTGGGTGTTGATTTTGGGGATGTTGCTGATTTGTTATTGGCATTTTTCTTTACAAAAAAGTGCTCTGCACCTGGTTTAATTAACGCTCCTGCAGCATCTTTCTTGATGGGTTGTGTAGCATCCGGCTTCTTTGATCCTGCTTGAGATTGTTTTTTTGTAATAATGTCTGGTCTATTATTTATTGGTGCTTTTGGTTTGTTTACCAAAAAATCTTCTTTTTCAAATTCAGTAGTAATGACCTTCTCTAAATAAACGGTGCCACTTCCACAATCACTGCCGTTTCGCTCATTTACGCTTGTGTAAGTACCAGTAAGTGTTTGTTTTTTACCATCTTTAGAACGTGAATAATCAAGATAACAAGTCATCAAACAGGCAACTGAGTGGTCGCTAATTTTCAGTTCTAGCATCCGAGTTTCTTTTAGCAAAAGGTTTTTGGTTTTCTTGGTAAATATGCCTTGGGAAGCAGCTTTTCCGTAAAATAACGTGGTTTTGTAGGAGTATGTCACCCCCTCAATAGCATTGTTTGTTAAATTATTTAATTGGATTTCGTATTTGTATTTGTCCTCTAAAAATTGACCTGAAGACATGTCAAAGTTCTTTTGTAGAAAATACCCACGCCAAATACCTGTGAGGCTTTGGCTGAAGCCTACAGTAGCTATAAATATGTTTAACAGTGTAAAAATGAACTTCATAATCTCGACTAATACTGCAAATTAATCCGCATCGGTTTAAAGAATAGTTAAACCTTATTTTATACATCGAATAGTTTAACAGAATGGAGGAAGGAAACCAATTTTTTTGTTGCCATGATTTGGATTTATAGGCAGATGATTTTTTCATTGTTCAATTTGCAATTGTGCGAATTAAGGTTAGACAGTTAACTATTTTCTGCGAAATACATTTATACGATTCCAAAAAGAGTGAGTGGTTTGGAATATGCTGTAAATGAAAACTTAAAATTGTGTTATTCCGCTAAAATAGTATTGATTTTTTTCGAGTTCAAACTTTTGGTTTATGAAGATTCTTTTCACTACCTATTTAAGCCTATTAGGATTTGATATCACTTAAATGTTCATTATTGAAGCATTAATTGAAATGTGATCAAGTAGGCGAAATTGTAATATGGGTACCAAATTAGCGTAGAAACGGTTTGCTATCTTATGATTAACAAGAAGAAGTTTGTGAAACCTTATCAGTGTTCCCCTTATTTTCGCCGCATGTTCAAACAGTGTATCACCATCTTCTTTTTGCTGGCCTTTTTGGTGCAGACATTTAGCAAGGTGGTTATTGTTTGCAGTTTCTATGCCAACCAAAAATACATTGCTGCTAATCTTTGCGTAAATAAAGCTAAGCCTAAAAGTTGCTGTGCAGGTAAATGTCAATTAACTAAAAAATTAAACAAGGATTCTAAAGAAGAGAAGCAATCTCTCGAAAGAAAACTTAATAAAAACGCTGAAATTGTAGATATTGCTCTAGTAACTGTACCAGTACCATCTTTTGAAATTACCTCATTAACGATACACTTCTCTAAAGATATACAAGCCAAACCTGTACACAGATCGAGGGCGTGTTTTCAACCTCCCGACTTCGCTTAATTCGTTTTATCGTGGTGAACTTGCAGAGATGTTGCTTTTTTATTAATTAGAAATTAGTAAAGAGGTAACCATCGTTTGCAATTTTTTCGTAGACAATTAGAACGCATTTTTTTCGCCACATGTATGTCATACAAGGGATAAAGAATGTCGCATTGTTTCTTTGTGTAATTACCTATTGCATCATTTTTTTGATTTTCTAGGTTTTTATAGTCAACTATTGTCTTGTGTTTGCCAATCAGTCGAATTAATACGCCAAATAGATTTTGGTGGGCATTAATCTTTTTACCATCATTTATTATTTTAACTTTTATCAGGTATTTTTTTGTGAGGGTCTTAGCTAAAAATGCTTGCCTCCATCATGTGCATCCATGTTTTCCTCAAAAAAATCATTTATGATTTTTAATGGAAGCAAGGGAATACTAGCACATATACCTTTCTTAATTACTATCCTTCAATTTATTTTTTTAACACATTCTCGCACTAACTGTGTGGGTATTAATACTAATTATTTATGCAACGCATGATCGTTTCCTTTTTGTTTTTGATTGTTTTATTTGCTTCTTGTAAAAAAGATTCAGCCCCTTCCTTTAATGCTGCGGTAAAAGCTGCTCTCACTGTAGAATTTGACAATATTGCTGGCTCAGAAGACTTAAAACTTAACAATGTTTTTTATTATTTAACCGCAAATGGAGATTCCATTAAAGTGTCTAAACTCAAGTATTATGTGAGTAATTTTTCCTTTACAAACGTAGATGGTTCTCTCTATACAATTCCTCAAGATAGTTCTTACCACTTGATTATCGAGGGCGATTCTTCCACTTACGAACCTGAATTTAATATACCCGAAGGTGAGTACAAAGCAGTAAGTTTCCTATTAGGGGTGGATAGCTTACGTAATACTCAAGACGTTAGCAAAAGGACTGGTGATTTGGATGTGACCGATTCTGCAAAGGGTGGTGATATGTATTGGTCATGGAATAGTGGGTATATATTTTACAAATTAGAAGGTATTTCACCTCAAGTTGCCGGCATGATGGGTAAATCATTTATGTACCATATTGGCTTATTTGGCGGTAAAACTTCACCTACATTGAATAATTTAAGAAAAGTAACCCTTGATCTTACACAAAGGGGTACCCCTAAAGTGAAAGCTGGAAAAGAAACTAATATTCACCTCACAGTGGATGTTTTGAAAACATTTAGTGGTACTGCAACCGTAAAACTCGCTGATAATTCTATGGTGATGGCTAATCCATACAGTGCCACAGTTGCCAACAATTTACCCGGTATTTTCAGTCATGCACATACACATAATTAACCGGATGTACAAAAAGCAAACCGTTATTATCTTACTCTTTCTTGTAGGCTTATATGCCTGCAAGAAAGGGTTGGATAACCCATTTTTGGGTTTTCAAAAACCTAGCAATTTTCCAGAACCTGCTTATCGTTTTTCAACAAATGAAGTAACAAAAGCGGGCTTTGAGTTAGGCAGAAAATTGTTTTACGACCCCATTTTATCCCACAATAACACCATTAGTTGTGCCAGTTGCCACATATCTTATGCTGCCTTTTCCCATCCCGGACACAATGTGAGCCATGGCATACACGATCGATTGGGTACTCGAAATTCACCCCCCATTATGAACCTAGCTTGGAGTACCAGTTTCATGTGGGATGGAGGTATTTTCGACTTGGATTTACAACCCATCGCTCCAATTACCAACCATGTTGAAATGGACGACACCATGGCAAATGTGTTAAATAGACTTCGAATTTCTAGCGTTTATCCTCCTCTATTTGAGCAAGCTTTTGGCGATAGAACTATTTCAGGAACTCATTTTTTAAAGGCACTATCGCAGTTTATGGTCATGTGCATCAGCAGCCATTCTAAGTATGACAGTGTGATGAGAAAGGAAGGAATACAGTTTTCACCAATTGAGGAGGCGGGGTATGCACTTTTCCAACAAAAATGTGCTTCTTGCCACCAAGAACCCCTTTTTACTAACCATGCATTTGTAAACAATGGACTTCCCATCAGTGCATTGAACGATCAAGGTAGGTATGGCATTACCCTCGACAGCAACCATCGATACCAATTTAAAGTGCCTTCGCTTCGCAACATTGGCTACACCACACCCTACATGCATGATGGCCGTTTCTCATCGGTTGAGCAGGTGTTGGATTTTTATAATTCAGGGGTTCAAAAGACCCCTAATCTGGCCTCTTCATTTAATCAAAACGGTAGATTGGGCATTTCAATCAGCGCGGCTGAGAAAACTAAGCTTGTCGCTTTCTTAAAAACGCTTGATGATGTATATTTTGTAAGGGACAAAACTTTAGTGGAACCATAAATATTTAGCGCAAGTAAATTGAAATGGAAATTCAATGAGAAAACTCTTTTTGTTGAATTATCCGATTTAATTGACCAAAGCCAACATCAATTGGCAATGGTGGCCAACAGCACACTTACCTTATTGTTTTGGAAAGTAGGCAATAGAATTAATAAAGATATCCTTCAGCATAAACGCGCAGGTTATGCGAAACAAATTGTTTTAACCTTAGCAGCTTAACTGAAAGAGAAATATGGGAGAAATGTTGAGGAGAAAATTTTTAGAAGAGTGATAGAATTTTCAGAGAAATTTCCTAAATACCAAAATGTCGTTCCACTGTCACGACAATTCAATCGAGCCTAATCTTTGTGCAGAAAGTAACTTAAAGCATATAGATTTATTGTAAATGCACAAAGATGATGGTATTGTGGTGGCGGAATATTGGACAGAACTCCCTCCCAAAAAAGAAATGTAGAATAAGTTATACGGTTTATGGCTGAAGAAAATGTAGAATGAATTAACTATTTAAAAATTAAGCGTGAAGAAAATATTTGCTTTTGTCCTCCTTTTATCCATTTCATCGCAACTGACTCAAGCCATTGCATGTGACATTTGCGGCTGTGGTGTGAGCAGTTACTACAATGGCATTTTGCCCGATTTCAAAAAAAGAATCATGGGCTTTCGTTATAGGTTTAATTCCCTTAAAACCCATTTGGGTACCAATGGCGAAGAAAGTTATTTAACAACCACAGAAAACTACAGCAATTTGGAATGGTGGGGTGCCTGGAACTTTGGAAAAAAATTTAGAATTATGGCCTCAGTTCCCTATAGTTTTAATGAAAGAATAAATCAAGGGATTGCTAGCAAAAAGCAAGGTATTAGCGATATTACCCTCTCTGGTTATTTTCAATTGTGGAAGCATGAATCTACTTGGCAGCACCGCTACTTAGGGCATAGTCTCTGGATAGGAGGGGGCATCAAACTACCTACAGGCACCTATAATCCTGACGAAAAAGCAGGCTCGACCCAAAACACAAATCTTTTCCAATTAGGCACTGGCAGTGTTGACTATTTACTCAATACAATGTACGATGTTCGTTTGCAAGATGTAGGAATCAATATAAATGGTAGCTGGAAATGGAACAATGTGAATCAGTATCATTACCGTTATGGCAATAAATTGAGCCTTGCTGGTCAGGTATATTATAAAGTTAAACCAAACCCAAATTGGTCGATTGCTCCTAATGTTGGGTTAGTATATGAAACGGCGAAGCAGGACGAACAACAGGGCTTCAAAGTGGATATTTCTGGTGGCAAAGTGCTATTGGCTTCCATTGGTTCGGAACTCTTGTACAAAAAAATTGCATTTGGAGCCAGTTGGCAATCGCCCCTGTCGCAAAACCTAGCTAATGGTTTCGTGCATACGAATAACCGCTTAATGCTTCATCTCGCTTACCAATTTTAGGCAACCAAAACCTAATACTACCTTTTCTTTAAATAAATTACACAAACCAATCACAAGAAATTAATTGGTTATTGCTGCAATTTTTTTGAAAGTAAAGCAAGGAATTTTTAAAAAAGCACAAAGTAAAAAGTGCCTAAGGAAAGCTACATAAATGGGGACGATTGAAGCAATAAGCTTCGGTAAAATAAGCACAAGGATTGAGGTGATTTTACTCTAAAAGTCATTTTTTGGGCAAATAAGGTTTTTCTGGCGACCTTATTTTGCTAATTTTATTCCTGTATGGCATTATATCCCTTTTCAGAAGAACAAATTATTGCAGGGTACAAATTCAATTTCTACCTTCATCTGTGTATGCCTATAATGTAGGTAAAAACACCTTGGAAAGTCAAAAATAGAACAGCCTATGACATACAGATGTGTATGGTTACAGCACTGCCAGCAATTCCATTTTGTATTGCAGCACTCGAATTTCAATTTGCAGAAGTGCTTGTTGTTCTACATTATTTGCAGCTAATTTCACTTCCGCATCGGCTTCCAGTACTTCCAACAATAAATGTTCAAGTCTATCTTCGGTTGATTGTTCTTGCATTAGTTGCCGAAGTGCTAAAATAGTGGTTGCTTGTTTGTATTTGTGCTGCATCTGTTGTAGCTTTTGCTGTAATTTTTTTAGTTGCCAACCAGTATTGTTAACAGCTTCGTTTACTATTGTTGTTGTTACTGGCTTGGGCAAATCTTCCCCTTTTTGATTGTCTTGAACTATTTGTAATAGGGTTAACAAGCGACTAAGCTTTTGGTGAGCCAGACGAGGTAATTCGCGTCTGCCAGATTCCGCCATAGAAATAACACTAAGCGGAATTTGGCAATAATCAGCTATTTGTTGCGTTGTTAGCCCAAGACTTTTGCGGAGATGCTTTACAACACTCATAATTTCTACGTTTTATTTTTTGGTAAAAAAAAAGCAAATGGAAAACTGTGTAAAAAAAACTGTGTAAAATAATTTTTACACAAAAAATCTTACACAAAACTGTGTAAAAAAAACTGTGTAAAAAAAACTGTGTAAAAAAAAATTTACACAGAAAATTTTACACAAAAAATGAGCCACCCATTTTAGAAGGAGCTTTTCCATTGTTAATATGAATGCTGTACGTATCAACAAGGTATTCGTTTTCCATGCTTTATTAGAAGAGCGTATGCGGCTAGAAAATGGTTGCCTTCATCAAATGATTTACATAGGGGAATCGTTAAATCTGGTAACAAGAGCAAACTACTATTCAATTCAGTATATGTTTTTATTCTTTAAGGTTTTCTCTTTCACTAAGACCTTCCTTTTCCAGCATATGTCATCCCAATGTCAGTTTCCTGATTCTATAAATAGCTATTCCGAATGCGGCATAAACAATAAGAATGCTACCTACACATTTGCAGCCAACTAATTTAAAAATTAAAGAATGATGGATTTATTAATGAAATGTAAATGGAAACAATGGACAATCTTGGGAGTAATGATTTTTAATGCTTATGTTTCTATTGCCAAAGACAATGGGGAAGCTTTCGGATCAATTAAAGGAACAGTAGTAACTAATGATAACAAAGTAGCCGCGTATGTTTCGGTTGCCATAAAATCAAATCGAAGTGGTACCATTACAGATGAAAACGGGGCTTTTGAATTTCGTAAAGTAAAAGTGGGAAGCTACACTATTCAAATTTCATTGACTGGCTATGAAACTATCGAACAAAAGGTTAATGTTGAAGAAAACATAACAGCCAGTTTATCTTTTCAATTGAAGTTATCAGGCATTCAATTGCAAGAAGTGATTGTAAATGGTGGAGTAAACAAATTTGCCAAAAAGCAAAATACTACCGCAGCCAGATTGCCACTAAAGAACTTGGAAAATCCACAATCTTACAGCGTGGTTACTAAAGCGTTGTTGCAGGAACAAGTGGTTACCAATTTTGATGACGCACTTAAAAATGCACCAGGTATTGATAAGTTATGGTCAGCTACTGGCCGTGGTGGTGATGGTGCGGCTTATTTTTCACTAAGAGGTTTTGCGGTACAACCTTCAATGATAAATTGTATTGCGGGGCAAACCAATGGTGGCTTAGACCCTGCCAATATTGAGCAGATTGAAGTAATAAAAGGCCCCTCGGGTACATTGTTTGGCAGTAGCCTAGTATCATTTGGTGGCTTAATTAACATAGTTACCAAAAAACCTTTCGATGGCACTGCTG
This sequence comes from Chitinophagaceae bacterium, assembly GCA_027486835.1. Classification (GTDB taxonomy): domain Bacteria; phylum Bacteroidota; class Bacteroidia; order Chitinophagales; family Chitinophagaceae; genus Parasediminibacterium. The sequence goes on along the minus strand of JAIXOJ010000211.1, from coordinate 13,231 downwards.
GCGAAATTGCTTATACCAATGGCACATTTGGTTTAAACCGTTTAACCGCAGATTACAATACTGTATTAGGGAAAGACAAAAACCTATTCCTACGTGTAAATGGTGCATACCATTATGAGAATAGTTTTCAAGATGCGGGGTTTAAAAAGTCTGTGTTTTTAGCACCATCACTAGTGTACAATGCTTCTGAGAAACTAAGTTTTCATGTAAATGCAGAGTTCTATAACTCCGCTGCTACTAATCCGGTATCTATATTTTTAAATAGAAGCAGAAAATTAATTTATACCACTCCAGACCAGTTAGGTATTGACTATAAAAAATCTTTTACCAGTAATGATATCACAATAAAAAATCCAACTACAAACCTCTTTGCACAAATGAATTATAAGCTAAGTGGCAAGTGGGTATCTCAAACCAATCTATCTCAAAGCATACGAAAAAGCGATGGGTTATATTCATACATTATGTTTTTGCAACCCTCCAATGATACCTTGCTGTCTCGTTTCTTGAGTGACCAAAATGCCATTGGAATAACTACCAATTTTCAGCAAAACTTTATTGGCGATTTTACCCTTGGAAAAATAAGAAACAGAACTGTATTAGGTGTAGATGTTACGAATTTAAAAACGACTAATAATAGTACAGCTTATATCCAATTTGATTTTGTAAACAGTATGAAATACGATAGCCGATATGCGCAATTAACACAACAGGCGGTAGATGCAAAGATGGCAGCTAACACAAGCCCAACCAAGAATACATCTGATACTTACGTGTACAGTGCTTATTTCTCTAACGTTACCAATATTACCGAACAATTGTTGTTAATGACAAGCCTACGTGTAGATAAATTTGACAATAAAGGCACCACTACCTACAGCACAGGACTTACTACTGGTGATTATCAGCAAACAGCATTGTCACCCAAGTTTGGATTAGTGTATACAGTGTTAAAAGACAAGGTATCGCTTTTTGGGAATTATATGAATGGCTTTAGAAACGTAGCACCAACCTCACAGCCAGATGGTACTGTAAGCAATTTTACTCCGCAGCAAGCCAACCAATGGGAAGGAGGTTTGAAAATGAGTTTGGTAAATGGCAAGGTGAATTTGAATGTTAGCTATTACGATATTACAGTAAAAGATGTGGTGATACCAGATCCTGATAGAGTAGGGTACACCGTTCAGCAAGGCAATATTAGCAGCAAAGGTTTTGAAACAGAGATAATTGCTAACCCTATTGCGGAATTAAATATTGTGGCAGGCTATAGCTTTAACGATAGTAAAAATGTAAAAGCTGCACCAGCAACAGAAGGGTTAAGACCCACCAATGCAGGTCCCAAACAACTAGGTAATGTATGGATAAGCTACACATTTACTAAAAATAAATTGAAAGGTGCTGGTATTGGTTTTGGAGGAAACTATGCCAGTGAGAACCTCATTACCAACAGCTTACCCACTGGTGCATTTACTATACCTGCTTATACTATTTTTAATGCAACAATGTTCTATCAATTAGCACATGTAAGGTTGTCTTGCAAGCTAGATAATATTGCCAATCAACAGTATTGGAAAGGTTGGTCTACTATAGAACCGCAAATGCCACGCAGATTTATTACCAGCATTAATTTTCAATTTTAATTGTATCTCCTAATGGCGTATAAAAAGATATGTGGTCAGATACACCACTGGCTCGGGCTTTCGTCTGGTTTGGTGGTTGTGTTATTGGGTTTTACAGGTTGTATATTTTGCTGGCAAAAAGAGTTAAAAGAAGTATTTTATTCAAATAGAATCTTCATCAATTCAGCAATGGGCAGTAACCCTGTTTCTTTAGATGTATTGAAAGAATCTGCGCAAGATGCTTTGGGCGAAAATTACCCCATTAGGTATATTGAATACTGGCCAAATAGTAATAAAACCATTTTGTTTAGGGCATCAAAATATAATGAAGATGCCATCACATATAATGGTGAGATTGTTTATAACAAAACGGTTTTTGTAAATCCATTTTCTGGAAAAGTACAAGCCATTGAAGATAGCAAATGGGAGTTTTTTAATGTTGTGCTGCAACTTCATTACAACCTGTTACTCAACAATATTGGTCATTATATTATCGGATGGTCAACAGTTATTTTTCTAGTGATGTTGATAACAGGGCTAGTATTGTGGTGGCCTCAAAAAAAGGAAGTTATTAAGCAACGCTTAATGTTTGATTGGAATAAAAACACAAAGTGGAAACGCAAGAATTATGATTTACACAATGTGGTGGGTTTTTATAGCCTATTAATTTCCTTTTGCATTGCATTAACTGGCTTATGGTTCGCATTTTCGTGGTTTAGAGAACCTGTAAAATGGATAATCAATGGTGGTAAGGAAATGTCTATTGCAAAGCCTGTATTTTCCGACACACTAAACTGCCCCTTACAAAATGTTTTGTACAAAACAATGAGTTATGTAGAAAAAGAACCAGTAAAAGGGCAGTTTTACTTCATTAGTTTGCCTGATAAAAAAAATGCACCCATTGCTGTGACAGCGATGCTTAATAAACATAACTATGCAAAAAGAAGCCAGTATTTATTTGACAGAAGTAGTGGAAACCTCCTGAAAAAGCAGACAAATGAAATGAAATCTAGTGCAGAGAAATTTATTGGTATGATCTATGACATTCACGTGGGTAAAGTATTGGGTTTTCCTGGGCAAATACTCGCATTTTTAGCTTCACTTATTGCAGCATCATTGCCCATCTCAGGTTACTTTATTTTTTTGGGGAGAAACAAAAAAAGAAGAGCGTGAATTAATTTTCTGAGGCTGCTAAAAACTTTGATTATGTCAAATCATGTTAAAGGTGTCACAAAGAAACTTTTATAAATGAATATCGAAACTATTAAAAAAATCCTTCGGTATTCGTTGTTAATAGGGTTTCATTTAAAGGGCTTATTGGTATCAAGATAAAACTTTTTGGAACCTAATTTAGTGTATCGCCTATTACCCGTTTAAATATTGGTATTATCGGATGGTATTGTCCAGGCGGGGAAAGTGGTACTTTCTTGTAGATGTCCGTCTTTATTTTCAAACAAAAAAACATGTTGGCCATTAGTAAGGCAAAGAAAAGGTACCGGTAGTGCCAAATGGTAGCGGAGAATTTGGTGTAAAGTTGATTCGGAGAGTGTTACATTGGCTTCTTTGCACTCAATAATCATCCAAGGTGCACCATTTTTGTATACCACCATATCACATCTTTTTTTTAGCTCCCCTAGTTTTATTTCTTTCTCCACTGCAATCAGTGCAGCAGGATATAGAAGTGTTTGGAGCATGTACTGCAACATATTTTGTCGCACCCATTCTTCGGGTGTAAGCCTTACCCACTGTTTTCTAATCTCATCAAAAATCAATTCCTTATTTTGCTCTCCTTTTATTTTGAAATTGAAAGCAGGATACGTTATTTTAATCATTATTTGTATTGATGTATGCGGTGCTTTTTTTAATTTTTAAACTGAATTTATTATGAAAACAAAAGAAGAAATAGTAGATAATTGGCTGCCTCGATATACTGGTGTTCCCTTGAGCAGCTTTGGTAAATATATACTGTTGACTAATTTTAGCAACTATGTTCAAATGTTTGCTGATTGGCATGGTGTAGAAGTGAATGGTAAAGATCGTCCTTTTCAAAGTGCAACTTCGGGGGGTATCACCATTATTAATTTCGGAATGGGCAGTCCTGGTGCGGCCACAATTATGGATTTGCTGAGTGCTATTTCACCAAAAGCAGTTTTGTTTTTGGGTAAATGTGGAGGATTAAAAAAGCGCAATAAAATTGGTGATTTGATTTTGCCAATTGCAGCGATAAGAGGAGAGGGTACTAGTGCCGATTACTTTCCACCAGAAGTGCCAGCAATGCCAGCTTTTGCTTTACAAAAAGCCATTTCCACTACTATTAGAGATTACAATACGGATTATTGGACTGGCACGGTATATACCACCAACCGAAGGGTATGGGAGCATGACCAAAATTTTAAGGACTACCTAATTAAGGTAAGGGCTTATGCAATTGATATGGAAACGGCCACCATATTTACCGTAGGTTTCTACAACAAAATTCCAACAGGCGCTTTACTTCTGGTTAGTGATTCTCCCATGATACCCGAAGGAGTGAAAACAGAAGAAAGCGACAAAAAAGTAACAGCTGAGTTTGTTGAAAGGCATATCAAAATTGGCATTGATTCTCTCAAACAATTAATCAACAATGGAGCTACGGTAAGGCATCTTCATTTTTAGAATGCTTCGTTTGACTTTTTAAACATGAAAGCCCCACTATCTTTTAAAATCGATAGTGGGGCTTTTTTTATGTCAACTAGTTTAGGCAGGAAAGTCTATAAATCTATGGCTTTGACAGGAGTAAATTATACCTATTTTGGGGTAGAATAATTACAGGCCAAGTACATCTTTCATGGTGAAAATGCCTTTTTTCCCAATTAGAAAAGCGGCTGCCATCACTGCTCCGCCAGCAAAACCTTTTCTGTTGTGGGCTGTGTGGATGATTTCTATATCGTCAATTTCAGAATAATATTTGATTTTGTGCGTACCAGGGGCGGGGTCTATTCGTTCGCTGATGATGGCTAATTCATTGGGATTATTGCTAGGCTGGTTCACCCAGTTTTTCTTAGCTGGATAATGTTTCAACACTTGTTGTGCAAGGCTTATGGCCGTGCCGCTTGGTGCATCCTTTTTCTCGGTGTGGTGAATTTCTTCCAGTTTTACTTCATAGCTAGGATGTTTACTCATTAAACTGGCCAAATAGTTGTTGAGTTCAAAAAATAGATTTACCCCTATGCTGTAATTGCTCGCATACACCAATGCACCATCACGTTCATTACAATATTGGCAAATCTCCGCCCATTGGTCTAACCATCCAGTACTTCCACATACTACTGGCAAACCAGCATCAAAACATTTTTGTAGATTTTCCACTGCACTGTGTGGGCTAGTAAATTCTATGGCCACATCTGCTTTTTGTAAATTTTCGGTAGTGAAATCTTGCGGATTGGAAACATCGAGTTTCAGCATTATTTCATGACCTTCTTGTAAAGCAATTTCTTCAATGGCTTTACCCATTTTACCATACCCTATTAATACAATTTTCATCGTTTGGTTCTTTTAAATCTAGCTGCGTAATATTCTTTAGATAGTATCTTTTTTAGGCAAATGGTCAATTATTTATTGGCTTAACTGACTCATTTTATGCGTTTGTTTTTTTGTGTTGAGTACTAAACTTAGGCTCGATAATTTGTTGATGGGATTAAAGGATGGTTGTACATGCAGGCTCAAATCATTGCTTACATCAAAGTTTTTGAGATGACCAAATACCGTTGCATCTGCCACATTTAGCCCCCAAAGAATTACAAACCAAAGAATGGAATAATCCCTGTCGCGCCTAAATGCATTGCGATAGGTTTGTAAAGAGTAAATATTGAGTTGCTTTAATTGTGGGTCTATCTTATCTAGGTCTGACGAGTCTTTTGGCGTGCCATAACTGGCTTTATACAAAGCTTCGTAAGCAAACTTTGTTTTTTTGTAATAGCTATTATTGTAAAAGAAAGTATAGGCGGGAATGGCCAAGGCTGCGTACACTATGGGTATTTTCCAATATTGGTGGTTATACGCTTGCCCCCAACCGGGTAATATCAGCGAGCGGCGTGTGGCAATTCTTGGTATGTGTTTTCTTTTTGCAGCATTCGAATCAGCCAACTCCATGTTTTTGAGCGAATCTTTAGTTGCAGACAACAAATTGTCGTTCGGTAAAGTAGGTTTTGTCTTCTGGCCAAAGGACGCAAGGCAAAGCACCAGACAACAAAGAAGGAAAGCTAATCGGTTCAATGGCATGGCAATTAGCTAACTACGATATTCATTTGTTCCAAAATTTTATTCAATTCTTCCAGTGAAAAATACTCCAGTGTAATACTTCCTGTTCCGTTTTTATTTACCGCCATTTTCACCTTGGTACTAAAATGAGACGCTAGGTTGTCTTCAATTTTTTTATAGGCTGGAGGAAGATTATTAGCTACGGGTGTTTTTGTAGCGTTTTTATCGGTTTTGTATAAGTTACGCACCAATTCTTCTGTTTGGCGTACACTTAATCCTTTGTTTTTTATTTCAGAAAATACATACAGTTGTTTGTCCACCGTATCAATGTTAATTAATGCCCTTGCATGACCCATGCTCAAGCTGCCATTACGCACGGCAAATAATATATCTGGAGGTAGTTTGAGTAATCGGATATAGTTGGTTACAGTGCTGCGCTCTTTACCCATACGCTCGGCTACTTGTTCCTGCGTATAGTTCAGTTCATCCATCATGCGTTTGTAGCTTAGGCCAATTTCTACTGCATTTAGATTTTCGCGTTGTAAATTTTCAAGCAAAGCCAGTTCAAGCAATTCTGCATCATTGGCTTGGCGAACATACACGGGTACATCAACCAGTTCGGCAATTTTTGCGGCACGAAACCTTCTTTCTCCTGCAATAAGTTGGTATTTGTTATCACCAAGGCTCGTAACAGTGAGTGGTTGTATGATGTCGTGGATTTTAATGGAATCTGCTAATTCTTGTAATGCAGTTTCGTCAAAATCGCGGCGCGGTTGTTTGGGGTTTATTACAATATTGATTAGGGGAACACGGGTAGAAGTGGTCACTTTTTCCACCACATCAGCTTTTAATTTTCCCTCTGTAGTTTGTAAATCGGTATCTATGTTTTGAAGTAGGGAACGAATGCCCTTTCCGAGTAAGTCTTGTTTTAATTTGGGTGATGCCATATTTTGAAAACGGTAAAAATTAGAATAAGAATGATTAAGAAAGCAAGGTTAAGGAATAGCTAAATTCCTCGATAGAGAAAGAAACTAGCGCCGCGCTCTAAACTTTTTTTAAATGGTAACAATGAAAACAAATAGGAGATAGGGTTTGCTAAAACTGGTTATACCAAGATTCTCTCTTCATTGGTCATTTTGGTCATTTCATTTTTTTGCAACACTTCTTTTGCAAGGTTTAAATAGTTGTTAGCCCCTTTGCAATCGGCATCGTACAAAATAACTGGTTTACCCACGCTTGGGGCTTCGCTTAGTTTGCTGTTTCTATGGATGATAGTTGCAAAAACAATATCGTCGAAATGCCTTCTTAGTTCACTTACCACTTGATTGCATAAACGCAAACGACCATCGTACATGGTCATTAATATACCCTCTATTTGCAAGTTGGGATTTAAGCGACTTTGTACAATTTTTACCGTGTTTAATAGTTTACCTAAACCCTCTAATGCAAAAAACTCGCACTGAACGGGTACAATCACGCTATCGGCTGCCACAAGAGCGTTAACCGTAATTAACCCTAAGGAAGGAGAACAATCTATTACGATGAAGTCGTACTTATCATTTACCGAATCAAGAATGTTTTTCATCACATTTTCTCGATTAGGATAGTTAATCATCTCGATTTCAGCGCCCACAAGGTCAATATGACTTGGCATTACATCTAAATGAGGGATTTCACTTTTGAGGATTACATCCGATGCTTTGGTATTGTTAACCATGCAATCATACAAGCTACTCGTTACGTTATGTAAATCGAAACCAGTACCAGTTGTGCTGTTCGCCTGTGGATCTGCATCTACCAACAATGTTTTAAATTCTAACACAGCAAGACTTGCAGCCAAGTTAATGGCCGTTGTTGTTTTGCCCACTCCACCTTTTTGATTTGCTACACCTATTATTCTAGCCATATTATTTTCACTCCCATTACCCTATCAAGGGAACTTTATCAATGAATCGGTTTGATTGTGCCTTTAACGGCAATCATGCAATCTTACTTCTTTTTTGTTGATTAATGTTCGATGCAGCTATTTACTGCAAGGCGGCAAATGTAAAAGAATACCCCACTAGTACCGCTAATTAACAAATTGCTTTGCTTGATTGTGGGCAAAATGGACGGTATCATTTTTTTTGCCCCTTTTTTTCAAGAGAAGATGGGTACAAAAATGGGATACTTGACATGGAGATATTTTATTGCTCATTGTTGTGTAATTGGTGATCAAGAGTACTCGTAAGTGTTCTTTAAACCTGCCTATTTCATCAGGGGTGCGTAAATATAAATACAGTAGGCATTGCAAATAACTTCTATGATGCTTCAATTTGGGTGCATAAAAGTTTTTCGTTTTGCCCCTCGCCTTTCGGAGAGGGGTTGGGGTGAGGTTTTACTAATAGCTGCGAAAAACTTTATGCACCCCTTCAATTTTTTTGCTTTCAAAAACTACAAATGGGCGATTAGTTTGCCTTTTAGCACCATACACTGCAACACCAAATCTATCATTTCGGCAATCGGGCATAGTACATGCTATGCTAGGAGGGTAGCTTGCGCCACTTAACGATTGGCTCATACCAATACTACTCATTTATTACCTCAATTGCTTTGCTATGAAAAGAAATGCTTGCATGAAAGCGGCTATATCCGCATTGTTTGTTTTGTTTTTGTGTTTTACAGGGCTAGTAAAGGCACAGAGCACGGTAATTTTTTCGGATGATTTTGACAAAGATTCCATCAACAGCCTTGCGGTTCGTTGGGAGGTTTTTGGTACCGCTGCTATTGGCAAAGTGCAATTTGATTCTGGCACCACTAATAAGATATTGCGCATTAATCCTGGTGCGACTACCCCAAATAGTTATGGTGGGATACGGTTGCAAAAAACACTTCCGTTTAGCTATGGACAATTAATGTTGAGCTACAATATCCGAACAAACCGTTTGCCGCAAGCGGTAAACAGTACCAATTGTGGCAATTTCAATCGATGGGGCTTAGGTGGTATTGCGAACGTTTCTAACACCGATAACAATACAGTTAACAGTACAACTGCCGTAACATCACTTGGTTTGCAAGGTTCTTACCGACCATCTACGGGCTTAGCTTTTGCACCAACGGGTAATTTTACTCCTGTAAACAATGTTTGGTACCAAGTAAAAATGAACGTAAGCAGAATTTCTGCTACCAAGATATTGGTATCTGGTACTATTAAAAGAGCCGCTGATGATTCACTAATCAAAACCATTTCAGGTACCATCACCACCATTACGCCCACACTATTGCTTAACCAGTTTATCATAGATATCACCGCCATTTACCATTACAATACACTTGATCTTGACAACATGCAATTGGCACTGCCCGACTCCGTTCCTGCTGCGGCTAACTTGGCTATCAATGGTATCGTAGAAACCCTTCAAACCCTCAATGCTACTTACACACTTACAGGTTCAGATACCGCTGGTTCTCGTTTGCAATGGTTTACTGCACCAACTGCTAACGGCCCTTTCACCGCTATTCCAGGTGCAGTAAGTGCTTTATATACTACCACTAAAAATGATCAGGGTAAATATTTGGCTTTTAGGGTGTACCCCGCTTCAGGCTCTGGATTAGTAACTGGATTACCTGTTACGGTGGTAACTGCCACTCCAGTTAAGGCACACAATGGCCCAGTATTAATTGCCAGTATTCGCCAAACTGGGGCGGTGGCAGCTCAAGGCAAAGTGCATATTCAGTACACCTACCAGCATCCCAATAACATACCTGAAAAAAACACTGCTTACACTGTTTTCGTGGCCGATTCTTTCAATGTTGGTTATTATAAAAAACTTTTTTCCAGCACTACTACTGCATCTTTAGGCATTGATTATGCCATTGATACCTCACTTGTTGGTAAGTATTTGTATATAGAATTATTACCCCAAGATTCATTGGGTAACTATGGCCTTTACAGCGGATGGACAGCCCAAACAGCCGTGCAACCAGAAATTCAGGTGTTGGATGTGCAATATTGGAAACAAGGCCAATTAATCAACGATTATGGTATTGATTCTGGGGCTATAACGATTAGTGCGTATGTAAAAAACAACCACCCCAACCATGATACGGTGGGTAGGTTGTTGGTGCAGTTAATTGACGGCTTTGGCAATTTGGTAACTACTTCGCAAAGTGATGGAACGGTTTTGCTGCGCAATGCACAAGCCAAATTGACCGCACAACCTATTTCGGTACCTGCCAACTATGAAGGGTATTCTATTAAAGTAGTATTTGCAGATAGCTTAAACGCTAGTGTACCCATTGCTGCAGCCGAGCGATTGGCCGAACCAGAAGATGTAAATACGGTCTATCAATATTTTATGAATGATGGGGATAGTGTAAGGGGTGCTTATTTGTGGATTCCCCCACATACAAAAACCATCAAGGGCATCATGATTTGCATCAACAACAATATTGAACGCCAGATACAAGAGAACCCTGAAGTGCGGAAAGTTGCAGCCAAATGGGGCTTAGCTTCATTGGTGTTGAACACGTTTAGAAATTCTTTATTAGCCCCGCCCAATAATTTAAGTTTCGATTTCACCATTCCAAGTGCTGCCGCCAAAATGGACAGCATCATCAATGCTTTTGCGCAAATGAGCAACCATCCCGAATTGGTGAATAGTCCCTTTATACCCATGGCGCATTCTGCCTACATGGATTTCCCTTTTCATGTGGCTATGCGGGATAACACCAAGTGCATTGCTGCTATTCCTATTAAGTCGGGGGTACCGAATATTTACACCTATTACAAGGGTAAAACCAACGGAGGAAGTTCTAACTTACCTGCTACAAACAACAACATGAAGGATGTGCCTATTTTGTTTTATCAAGGATTTTTGCCTGAAACAGTGGATGCCTTGTACAAAACTTCTCCCTTTAGACCCCACAAACAAAGCCTAGGTGCTGGGTTTACGGGTATTTATCGGAACGATGATGGCACTGGAATTTACAAGCAAGGCATGGAGTATGGCGGTTATTTATTAGAAATGTACGAAGGTCATTTCAATGCTTTGCCAAGAGCCATGCATGTATTAGCCATGTTTATTGATAAAGCTTGTGGCGCAAGGTTGCCAGATAATTATCCCACCAATCCTGCTGACAAGCCAGTGTTGAAGCCACTTGATTTTACCAAAGGCTGGTTGGTTGATCAGAATTATTTTAATGCAAAAGACACCACCAAGTACACAAAGCCTGCACCTTATAGCCAATATGCAGGGAACAAAAAAGGTACAGCTTGGTATTTAGATGAAGAATTGGCGAGAACCTGTGAGCAGTTAGCAGTATCGGAATATTTTAAAAAAGTGGAGCAATTTTCTATCAATAAACCCGATAGCACGGTAGATACTTTGTATCAATGTGTATATAATTACCATCCTAAAGATGGCGATAAATACACTGATAGCACGGGTATTATGCGCTTAAAAGTTACTTCGTTTTCCGCACCTTGGCCCATTGATACAGCTCTTGCCAATAATAAAGACAGCTTGAAAGTGCCTATGAAATTGAGTACCAATGTGCTTTTGCCTGGGGTCACTTCTTTGCCTATTACCAACTTACCTTTTAGAACCAACACCAAGGCTAGCTGCTACAAACATTTGGGTAACCTAGTGTTTAAATTGAAGTTTAGCCGATTCCAGCCTAGCCCAGGTGGTTATACCCAAAGCTATGTGTCCGTATATCGTGAGGGTAATGACACTGTGGCGGCTTCGTTGCGTAATATTCGGTTAGACAGAACCCAATCTACCATGCTTGGCTTCAAACCACAATCCATCAATTTTCCGCCAATTGCCCCTATTGATGTAAACACCCGTTCGCTCACCTTGAAAGCAACCGCTAGTTCAGGTTTGCCCGTAGATTTTATTGTACGCAATGGCCCCGCTGTGGTGGTAGGCAACCAACTATACATTACCCAATTGCATGAAGGAATGAAATTCCCCATTGCTATAGTGGTTTCGGCTTGTCAGGTGGGTACTACGGGTAAAACAACAGGTATTTATGCAGCAGGGCCAGTTTACCGAACCATTTGGTTAGACAATATTGCCCCAGCCAAACCACTAGAACTTGCCGCCAATTTGGGTAGTGGTATTGCGGTAAACCTAAGCTGGACAGCATCTAAAGACACCAATGTAAACGGCTACAGTGTTTGGCGAGATGATAAAGAAATAGCCATCGTAACCAATTCGGTTTATAAAGACAGCACCGTGCTGCCCGCTGCTAGCTATACTTATTATGTAAGGGCTTTGAATAAATATGGCAATTACAGCGATAGTTCAAACCAAGTGTGGATTACCACAAATGCACCTTTGCCTTTAGATATTAATCAGTTTACGGCTAAGATGATGGCCAAAAACAAGGTATTGTGCCAATGGCAAATGAGCAAATCGTCTGGCAAAGGCTATTTTGAAGTAGAGCGAAGTGACAATGGAAGTGAGTTTCGTTCAATTGGTAAAGTGTTTTCAAAAAATCAAGTAGGTGAGTCATACCAATGGGAAGATGTGCTGCCCCAACCTTTTGCCCCTGCTTATTATTATAGAATTAAAGTAATAGATCAGGACGGCAGCTATCATTATAGCAAAATGGAGCAAGTGATTACTAATACGGCAACCATCACCCTCCAAGCATCGCCCAATCCATTTAAAGACCACATTAACCTTGTTACTTACCAACCCAAAAAGGCAGATGCTACTATTAGTATCTATTCCACAAATGGAAAGTTGGTTTACCAATCTCGCCATTCATTAATACAAGGGCAGCAATCCATTTCGCTACACCAGCCAGCTATTAGTAGCTTATCTAAAGGGTTTTATCTGCTCACGCTTACTACCGACCTAGGGCAGCAAGTGATTCGATTAGAAAAGTAGCAATACTTAAAATGGCACCTTGTTCATTTGAACACAAACTTTCCGAAAGCTCAAAGCTTTCGGAAAGTTTACATGCCCTTGACAAATGGTTAATAGTTTATCCCTTTTATAGTATTGTTAGTGCTTCGCCAATATTGGCAGGATTTAATAAAGTATAAGGGAGATTTCAGGCAATATCACTACACAGAGTTGCAGGGTTTCAGATGATATAAAGACAAATAAAAGAACAGCGTTAAAAGCACCAAATAAAAAATAACGGCAAGATTTCCTTTGCGCTGTTCCCACGCCACAAGGTCAAAAAAAGATTTTTCAGGTCTGTCCCAATGGGACAGGGTCAAAAAAAGATTTTTCAGGTCTGTCCCATTGATACAGGGTTAAAAAAAGTTTTTTCAGGTCTGTACCATTGATACAGGGTCAAAAAAAGTTTTTTCAGGTCTGTACCATTGATACAGGGTCAAAAAAAGATTTTTCAGGTCTGTACCATTGATACAG
>JAIXOJ010000022.1 GCA_027486835.1 Chitinophagaceae bacterium | reverse complement strand
GAAATAAAATAAACGACCCAGAATAAATAGTGTAAAAAATTTATTTTGGGCGTTTATCTCTTGGAAAACTCAAAAGTATAAAGCAGGAAAACGTTCTAATTTATAGGGGGTTAGACCAGCTTTATATCGAAATATGCGGCTGCAATAGAGCCTTCCGTCCGTTTTTCCTTTTTTAATGCAGTTCTAAGTTTTTCAACATCTTTATTTTTATCAAAAATTTGAAATTCTTTGTCCTGCCAGTAAGTGTCAAAAGTTTTTTGAAACTTATCAATGATGTGACTAACCTCTTGTGTAGTAATTTTTAAATTCCACTCCAATCCATTGGTGAGTGCCGATCTTGATAAATTTGATGAACCTATATATCCGGTGTGAAAGCCTGTATTCCTATTAAACAAATACGCTTTTGCATGCAATCTTTCGTTTTCGGTATTGTACGAAACTTTCACTTCGGTATTTTTTAAAGAAGCTAAGAATTCTATCGCTTTTAAATCTGTAGCACCCATGTAAGAAGTGGTAATGATTTGCAGTTTTCCTCCTCGTTCTGTAAAATCAGAAAGCTCCTTTTCGAAAATTCGGATTCCTGTCCATTTTATGAATGAAACTAAAAAATTGATTTTGTCTGCTGAAAGAATTTCTTTTTTTATCTCACTTTCTAATGAAATTCCGGAATTACTACCTGTAAATAGTTCGCTATGCGATAGCCTAGAATAAGGCGTTATGTGTTTTAAGTGTTTATCCAAATCGGAAAATCCTGCATCTATTTTCGAGAAGACTGCGGATAATATCTTGGCTTCAACTGCAATCAAGTCATCCTCAAAATCTTGATGTGCAAGCTCTTCTTTGAGTAAATGGATAATTTTGTTTGATAAATCAATTTGCTTTTCTACAGAATCATCACCTGTAACCAAACTCAATGCATATCTAATTACATTACCCAAATATTGACCCAAAATTTTAGCTGCTTCGGCTTTATCGATATTGCTTTCTTTAATAAAAAATTGGTCTTTGTTTAACTGACTAATTTTAGTGAATACAAGTTTATTTATGAGTTGTTCGTATAATCCTAATTGCATAATTTATGAATCGAAAAATTATTTAGAAATCCAATGACACTGTAAACTATCTCTTGCCAAAATTAATAGAACAGCTTTTTGCTATTTGCTTGTGTTGTTTAGCTGGGGAATATTCCAATTACATCTTTTTATGGCACAAAAACTAAAGCCAGTTTCTATCACCCAATCTCTAGCTGTTTAAATTATTCAAATCAACGTGTTCTCGTTTGGCACCTGCTAAAGCACCCTTTACCAAGAAGAATAAATAAATGCCGTTGCCCAAGCCCACAAGGGCATCCACAAAGGGGCGTGTACGCTGGAAATACACCACATCCAAAGCAAAAATTAAGTTGGTTGCTATAATGCCCAACGAGGCTAAACCCAAAAACTGCTTGGCACTTGGGTTGAGTTTATGCCGTGCTGCTACCATCAGATACAGCATCATGAGTATGACCAATGTGTGGAAGGCAGATTGAACATAAATAACTTTTTCCCGCAAATCGGGCGCACCAATCCATAAACCCGCAATGGCACCAATGACCAAACAGAACAATAAAAAGAAAATTGCCGTGCTGTTGTGTATCACTTTCAGTTGCTGAAAATGACATCCATAGGCCAAATAGCTAATGGTGTAAAAGCTTAGCCCCACATAAGCAAGGTTTTCGTTGCCAAAAATGGTGAATAGGTCGGCAAGTAATGCGGCCAAAATGGTGAGATTAATGTATAAACCCAGCTTGGTTCGTAAAGGAGAAGCGATTATTCGCACAATGAGCCAGGGCACTACGAAGGCACGGGAAAAAGTGTAAACGGAATAGTGTCTTTTGTATAACGCCCAAAACTGAACAATCTGTAGCAGCCAAAATCCAATAAACAAGGCCATATCCACTCGAGTAGCTCTATCGGTAGATTTATTTGGTTTAGATAAATCGATGCGTTGCCTTGTTCTGGTTTTAATGCGGACTCTTTCAGCCATAAGTAAGTATTAAGTGTTAAGTGAAAGGTTTTGAGTAGGAAAGCGCATGGGAACTAACGTCTAAAGAGTTCCAGTTATTGTGCACGCTTAGTTGGAGCTATTGATTGATATTCTATTAGAAAAGCAGGTTGTGTTTAATAAAGGAAGGCTTCCGAATATTTGTTTTGCACTGTTCATTAATATTGTCAATTAAATAGGTAGCCAGTTCGGGAAAATAAGATTCTTCGGCAAGGTGCATAAAAAAGTAGAGGGATTCTAGCCCTTGACCCATCCAGTTTTTAATAGCTTCTACCCAAAGGTCAATTCTTGCATAGTCGGTGGCATGCAAACCTTGACCCACAAAACGCACCAATGTTTTGGGCACGGTTAGTTGCATGTGCGCACATTCTCTTCGACTGTAGGTATCGGTGATAACAGACCCAATGTGAAATTCCCTTAGTACAGACAGTAGTTCTTCTCTAATTTCTTGGCGCTCAAACCAATCGTGGTTTCGCACTTCTAGAAAAAAGGGAACGCGCACCGGCAACCGCTCTATATAGTCAAACAATTCTTGTTTACGCTTAACGCCAAAATTGTCGCTCAACTGTATAAATATGGGGCCGAGTTGTTCCTCGAAATAAGTAACACTGCTTAAAAAATTATCGGTTAAAACGTGTTTGCTAGAAAGGCTTCCTTCGTGTGTAATGCCTTGATACATTTTTGGGCAATATAAAAAACCCTTTCCTCTAGATTTTTCAGCCCATTTTTCCACTGTTCTGCGGTCGTAAATCTTATAGTGGGTGGCGTTAAGTTCTAATGAATTGAAGTGGTGCGCATAGTGAGGGAGGTATTCGCGCTCTGGTGTTGCTTTAGGAAAAATTTTACCTACCCATTCGCTCCGCCCCCATTTGGAACAACCTATGTATATGGAAACTTCTTTGCTCATATTGCCCGAAAGCACTGTAGTATTAAAAGGCTGATTGATAGGCAGCGTGTAATCTATTGAGGCATATTGGTTTTCTGAAATCCGCCCAAACTCCATGTAGCAATCGTTTTTTAAATGACAACAAAGTTTCAAAAATAAGAGAACCGATTGTTCTAAATGGCAAGTTGCTTTATTCATCAAAACGTTGGTGATCGTTATGGCCAAAATCGATGGGTTCTTTCCAAAGTCTTTTGAGGAACCAAATTAAACCCGGTAGACTAATAGCCAGCCAAACGTAATAAACCACATTGCCCGCTGTGATATGGTTGTTTGATGGATAGGCATAGCCGAGCATAATGCCAAATGTAGAATGCGTACCCATGAAAAACAGTACCAAACCAATGGTGTTTAATATCCTTTTTAAAAATGCTGCTACTTCTGGATCCATTTGCTGCAATAATTTGTTGATTTTACAATTTCCCGCAATAATAGTTGAATACAAGACCGCACATTAACCAGAATTCTTGTAGTAAAAGTTGCTCCAAAAAAGAAATAGGATAATAGTTGTGTCCCTTATTTTTTTGCCCCCTAAACAACTTGAAAATCAAGATTCAGTGCAACGCCTACCTCTTAACCATTATTTTTACCGCATGAGTATAGACATAACTTCCGAAATTATTTTCCAAACTGCACGAAGTGGGGGCAACGGTGGTCAAAACGTAAACAAGGTAGAAACCATGGTGGAAGCACGTTGGAATATCGCGGCTTCTTCCATTGCTACAGCTGAGCAAAAAGAAATCCTAGCTGGAAAACTCTCCAATAAAACCACCAAAGAAGGATACCTATTAGTAAAGGCACAAACTGAAAGAACCCAATTAGCTAATAAAGAAATTGCAATAAAAAAGCTTCAACAATTGATTAACCAAGCCCTAGAAAAAAAGAAAAGCCGCATTGCCACAAAACCCAGCAAAGCGATAAACGAACGCCGACTCGAAGGCAAAAAACGAATGGGCGACATAAAAGCAATGCGAAAGCGGGTTACTTACTAGCTCGTTCTTCCGCTCAAATAAACTACTTTGCGAAGCTATATTTAATAATCTCTTGCGTGTTTAAAGAACTCATTATAGCATTTCAAGCCTATTTCAAGGCACATCAATTCATCAAAAATAACAACCTCTGGAAATGGATTTTCATTCCTGGAGTTATCTATGCTGCACTGTTTATGGTGAGCATGTACTACTTCGGTCAAACCTGCAACCTATTTATCGAATGGCTTAGTTTGGAAACAGGACTAAAAGGATGGCTCGATAGAATGGATAGTGGGGTTATCGGTTTCCTGTTCACCTTAGGAAGTTTATTTCTTTGGTTAATTATGATGATGTTCTATTTCTCATTATTTAAGTTTTTATTTCTCATCATCGGAAGCCCAATATTCTCCTACCTGAGCGAAAAAACAGAAGCACTACTTGAATGCAAAGAATATCCTTTTAGCTTTTCTCAATTGGCGCAAGATATTTTTAGGGGTATCCGCATTGTTTCAAGAAATGCGCTGTGGCAATCGGTATATTCCCTTACGCTTCTTTTGGCAAGTGTACTACCCGTAGTGGGTTGGCTCACCCCGTTTATGGGTTTGCTTATTGAATGTTATTACTTCGGATTCTCTATGCTCGATTACAGCATGGAGCGCAACCATAAGAAAACCACTGAAAGTATCGCATTTATTGGGCAACATAAAGGTCTAGCCATTGGAAATGGTTTGGTGTTTTACATCATGCACTTAGTGCCAATAATTGGTTGGGTGCTAGCGCCTGCTTATGCTGTAGTAGCAGCTACGCTAAGCTTAATTGCCATTAAAGAAGAAAAATAATAGTGTTAAACAATTTCCCTCCTTTAATCAGGGATAGTAGTAGCTAAACTTTCACCACCTAAAACTTGTTTTGACATCTAATTAGCTGAATTGGTCGTTGAATTACACCATTCATTTGACAATAGCTCAATTCCATTCAACACAATCTCATTTTATGTATAGCCCTGCCTTATTGCCCAAAAGTTTTGTTCGGTTTGTTTGGTTTGTATTAATCAACATATTCCTAGTAATTATTGCAGGCAGTGTGGTGAGAACAACGCAAAGTGGCATGGGATGCCCAGATTGGCCCACCTGTTTTGGGAGCGCAATTCCACCAACCGATACCCAGCAAGTGGTTTTTCAGCCACAGCATATCTATAAAAAAGGGCAGTTCATTATTTATAGAGACAGCTTAAAATACGCCATAAAGAAATTTGAAAGCGGCAGTAGCTATTCACCAAATGATTGGAAGCAATACGAAAAACACAATTACGCCACCTTTAGCGTATTCCACACTTGGATAGAATACCTTAATAGATTATTAGGTGCATTATTGGGCATTTTTGTTTTAGCACAATTTGTTTGGAGTTGTTTGTTAGCAAAAAAAACTAAGTCAATTCTTTGGTTAAGTTTTGGACTAGTGCTTTTAACAGGGTTTCAAGCATGGTTAGGAAAAACGGTGGTCGATAGCAATTTGGCACTATTGAAAATTAGCCTACACATGTTTGGGGCTTTATGTATGGTTTGCTTGAGTGTATATATTTTGTTCATTGCCAAAGGAAAGCAAATGGTTTTTGCTTCAAAACCCATTGTATTTGGCAATGCAATTTTAGCCGTAATGGCTATCGTTCAGCTATTGATGGGTACCGCAGTTCGGGCTCAAATAGATGCCATTGCACTGAACAATAACTATATCAACAGAAGCGGATGGATAGATCAGCTAAATGTTTGGTTTTATATTCATCGTAGTTTTTCATTAATAGTAGCTGCGTTGGTAGTGTACGTTTATGTCCAATCCAAAGCCTTCAGTGGAGTAGCAGCACTTTTTAAGAGGGCGCTCTTTGTTATAATAGCTGAAATATTGGTGGGTGTTGTATTAACCTATGCTGAATTTCCAGCAGCAGCCCAACCAGTTCATTTGTTATTATCCTCAGTATTAATTGCGTTAGTGTTTAATAATCTACTTACTGTAAAAAGGGCATAAAAAAAGCGGGGATATAAGACTAAACCCCGCTAAAACAAACAAACACACAACAAAAAAACAAAAGTTACTCAGCTTCTGCTATTACTTCTTTTACTTCAGGAATCATTCTTTTCATCATCCCTTCAATTCCCGCTTTCAGCGTAATCATCGATGAGGGACAACCGCTGCAACTTCCTTGCAACATTAAATTGACTGTTCCGTTGTTATAACTTCTAAACTGTATTGCACCTCCGTCCATTTCAACAGCGGGCTTTACGTAGTTTTCTAATAATTCTTTTACCCTTACCACAATATCATCGTCATCTGCACTAACAGTGTTGGTAGCCTCTTGTTTAGTTTTGGCTACTTCATCATCATTTACAACAACGCCACCGTTTTCTAGATAATCCTTTAAAAACTGCTTAATGTTAGGAATTACATCTTGCCAATCCTCTGTATCAGATGTTTTGGTTAGTGTTATAAAATTACTAGCAATAAACACACTTTTGATAAAAGGAAAACTAAACAACTCTTTTGCCAATGGAGAAGGACCTGCAAAAGATTCATCCGCAAAATCGATGCTTTTCCCTGGATATAAGAGCTTGTTTGCAACAAACTTCATTGTTTCCGGATTCGGGGTCATCTCTGTATATATGCTAATAATGGGGTTTCCTGTTTTAATCATATAAAAAGTTGAGCGGTAAAAGTAGTAACCAATTTGTTCTAAAAAGGTTTGTTGGCAATTATTTTAGAGGTTTCAACCCAAAAGTTTCGCCTATCGAAAAGTGGATAGGCTAGATTAGTATGTAATATCAAATTGATGATAATGGGGATTGGTTATTTAAAATCCTTTCCGGAATTATCTAATTGTTCTCTTAAGATAAAATGGTAATCAATCCTTTTATTACTGCTCCAAGTTTCACTGCTTCAAATATTTTGCTTTCAGAATAGCCATGTTGGAGTACAGATTGTTCATGAGATGTAACACACATCTCGCATCCATTTATTGAGGAAATGACCAAACTTACCAATTCAAAAAAGGCTTTCCCCAGCACTGGATTCATCATAATACTCATTTTTATGCCAGCAGGCTGGTTGGTATAATATTCCTTTTTAATAAAATGGCGAAACCGGTAAAATACATTGTTGGTATTCATCAATGAAGTACAAGCAACTATTTCTGCTATTTCAGCGTCAGTTGCACCAAGTGCTTTTGCTTGGTTGGTAAACGACTCTTTAAGTAAATCAAATTTTTCGTTGATGGAAACGCTTAGTGCAAGCAGTATCGCTTCTTTCTTGTCTAGATATTGGGTATTGGCAAGTACATTGCCCACATTAATTTTTAAGTCTTTGATAAAACGAGCATCTACATTTAGTAGAGCGGTTGCATTTTCCGAGGGAGTGTAATCACTAATTTGCAACTCGCTCAGTAAATTGGTGAAGGTTTCGTTTTGTATGGTACTCATGATTGTTGATTTTTAAAGTTAAATACCAACTATCTATTTTGCTACGGTTTACTATTCATTTTGTAGAATTAACAGAAAAAAGCAGATAGATAGTTGGTGAAAAAAAGGGGGGATTTAAATTATTAGGCTTTGGTCAATTGACTAGTAAGTGTTTCTTGTCCATTAGTCCAATTACATGGGCAAAGCTCATCTGTTTGTAAAGCATCCAACACTCTCAACACTTCTTGAACATTTCTTCCAACGCTAAGATCATAAACACTTACCCAACGGATAATTCCTTGTGGATCTACGATAAATGTAGCACGGTAAGCAATTTTTTCTTCTGCATCCAATATGCCCAACTCTTCGGCCAAAGATTTAGAGGTATCAGCCAACATTGGGAATTTTAAGTCTCTCAAATCTGCATGATCTCTTCTCCATGCCGCATGTACAAACTCACTATCTGTAGAAGCACCAATTAATACAGCATCGCGGTCAGAAAAGTCGCTTGATTTTTTATTGAATTCTGCAATTTCTGTTGGACAAACGAATGTGAAATCTTTAGGCCACCAGAACATTACTGTCCATTTTCCAGAAGTTTCATTGGTTATTTCAACGAACTCTTTACCTTTTTCAATAGACACAACTGCTTTCTTTTTAAAAGTAGGAAACTGACTTCCAATTGATAATACTTGATTACTCATAACAATGTAATTAATTTCTGAATTATTTTAATGATGCAAAAGTGGGGGCATTGACCAATAGTCAATCATCGATAAATTCTATAGTGCCATAGTCTAGTACTATATTGCTTCTTCTTGAAGCTGGGATTAGATGTTTACAGGCATTAGTGTATTCTGGTGTAGAAATGAATTTTAAGTCGGAATGCGCGCATGCCGTCCATCCATTTACGTATTTTCGCCCGCTTTAAAAATTTATCATCTAAAGTAAGTCTTTGGAATCTGGCAAAAGTGTAGGTTAGCCTTTTTCAATCTCATACTATAACTTAACCCTTATGTCTTTATACGCTCAAAGAGGTGTTTCAGCGCAAAAAGAAGAAGTGCATGCGGCTATAAAAAATTTAGACGCTGGTTTGTATCCTCATGCTTTCTGCAAAATGTATCCTGATTATTTAGGAGGGGATGCCGATTGGGTAAATATTAGCCATGCAGATGGGGCTGGTACCAAAAGTATTTTGGCCTATCTATATTGGAAAGAAACAGGAGATCTTTCAGTATGGGAAGGTATTGCACAGGATGCCGTAGCTATGAATTTAGATGATCTACTTTGTGTGGGTGTTCATGATAACTTATTGTTTTCTTCAACTATAGATCGTAATAAAAGTGTGATTCCTGGAGAAGTCTTGTCGGCAATTATTAATGGCACACAAGCATTCTTCGACCAATTGGCGGCGCATGGCGTAAACATTCATTATTTAGGGGGAGAAACCGCAGATGTTGGTGATGTTGTGCGCACCATTGCAGTTAATGGTACAATGACCGCTCGGTGGCCCAAAAGCAAACTGATAACTAACGATAAAATTGAAGCAGGGGACGTGATTGTTGGCTTTGCCAGCAGTGGGCAATCGGTATATGAATCTGCATATAATAGTGGGTTAGGAAGTAATGGCCTTACAAGTGCGCGCCATGATGTGTTGAGTAAATATTACGCTACTCATTTCCCTGAAACCTATGAACCAAGTTTACCAAATGCAGTAACTTATATAGGTAACAGCCGCTTAACAGAAGTGTACGATACCGCATTGCCAACAGCAGGAAAAACTACTATTGGTCAATTATTGCTTAGTCCTACAAGGACTTACGCTCCACTCATCAAACAGCTGATGGAAAACCATTTTGATAGCATTCATGGAATGATTCATTGTAGTGGGGGAGGGCAAACAAAGTGTATGAAGTATTTACCCAAACCATTTAGGGTAGTTAAAAACAACCTCTTTGAAGTGCCGCCTATCTTTTCATTAATCCAACAGAATAGCGGTTCTAGTTCAAAAGAAATGTATCAGGTATTTAACATGGGGCATCGATTGGAAATTTTCACCAATAGCATCGCAGCTAATGAAATGATAACTACAGCTGAACAATTAGGCATCGAAGCAAAAGTGGTAGGCCATGTTGACCAAGCTACAGAACCATCACTGATTCTTGAAGGGAATTTTGGACAAATTGTTTATGCTTAATCGAGTGCGGTCAGGAATAATTTCAAGACAATAATGAACAATTCCGAAGTAAATAGTGGAAAGCCACTAAAACAAGTTTTTATTTGCCGCATTCTGATGAATAAGTGCAACTTGCAATCGATAATTTGCTTGTTGAATAATCAGGCTATCATTATACCCAAACCACTAGTTTAAATAACATGGCAGAAGTTGTTGTATCGTTAGAAAAAGTAAATATTTATCAGGGCCAATCCTTGATATTGCAAGACGTAAACTTTACTATTGAAAAAGGAGAATTTGTTTACCTAGTAGGCAAAACGGGTACTGGCAAAAGCAGTTTGTTGAAAACTTTGTATGGGGAATTGAGCCTAAAAGAAGGTAAGGCAAATGTGGTGGGTTACAACTTGAGTGACATGGACTGGAAAAAAGTGCCATTTCTTAGAAGGAATCTGGGCGTAGTTTTTCAGGATTTCCAATTATTAACAGATAGGAACGTTTATGATAATCTACGTTTTGTGTTGAAAGCTACTGGATGGCGTAATAACCAACTCATTGACGAGAAAATTAATGATGTACTAGAGAAAGTTGGATTAAAAAGCAAAGGATTTAAAATGACTTTTGAAATGAGTGGTGGCGAGCAGCAGCGTGTAGACATAGCAAGGGCTTTACTCAATTCTCCCAAGCTTATTTTAGCTGATGAACCTACCGGAAACCTCGACCCTGAAACAAGCGACGAAATCATGCAGCTACTTTTTCAAATTGCCAAAGATTATGGCACAACAGTTCTGATGGCTACACACGATTTCATCGTTATTAACCGCTACCCTTCTAGAATCTTAAAGACCGAAAATGGAAAAGTTTATGACAGTAGCGACTTTGAGTAAAACTCATTGCTAGACAGTAGCTAGGGTAAATGTTGCTGACATTTCCCTATGCATTTTATCGTATTCCACAAATAACTGGGGCGGGGTTTTACTTAGCTGTTATTGAAACCAATATAAATCAAGTGGCTTTTAGAAAACAATCCATAAAGCTACCCTTATAGTCCCGCTTCATTTGACAACTATTTTAACCAATCAGTAAGAAAGTGTATTCTCCAAAACGATTAATGTCACCATGCAGCTTTAATCGTGGCATTTTTGTCAATTTTACAATCATTAATTATTTTCAAACTCACTTCTCCAAATAATTCCCCATATTGCGTTCATTAAGCTAGAATTAACTTAGTTTGTTGTTCTAATTTAATGCTTTCAACCAAATTAATAAATTTAAAAATGATGACTTTAAAACTACAAATTGTTGTTCTCTCTTTTAGTTTCATCTCAATGTTTTGTCCATTTAGTAAAACGAATGCACAACGTTTAAGCATTAACTTATCTGGTGGCGTTAGCTACTACAATGGTGATTTATCCGTTGATTATAGGCCATATAATCAAGGTTCTCTCAGTGGGGGTGCTACTTTTGATGTAACAAGCAGATACAGGATTCGAGCAAATTTTTCTCAATTAAGTATTCATGCGAATGATTGGCGGTCACCTAATTTTGGAGCACAACAAAGGTTGTTAAGTTTTAAAACCAATATTTCAGAGTTTGCATTATTGGGTGAAATTGATTTAACGGATCCCGTTTATCACAACATCATTCCTTATGTATTCGGTGGAGTTGCTGTTTTTCATTTTAATCCTAAACCATTCAAGCCAATAAATGGGAAAGATGTAAATCTGCACGACATTGGAACCGAGGGGCAGAATTTGAGTAGTGGCAAGTACGCAAGCCGCAAGTACAATTTAACACAAATCAATTTACAATATGGTGCTGGCGTTCGATATAATTTTTCAGAGAATTTCTCAGTTGCTGTAGAAGCAAATTTTAGAAAACTATTTACTGATTATTTAGATGATGTAAGCAGTGCTAGGTATGTTACTGATGAAGAATGGGATGAAGAAATCCGAAAAAATCCCTCTGCCGCACTAGGTAAAATGTATGGTTTTATTGGGGGATCTGCTTCTACAAGGCCAAAGAGTTTAGCAACTTATAATCCCAATTACAAGAGAGGCAATCCCGATAAAAATGATTCGTATTATACGTATCAGATTAGGTTCAATTTTCGTTTGCAAAACCTCATTTTTGGACCAGATATGTATTCTCCTTCTAACCCCAATGGTCGTGGTCAGTTGAGATGTAGCAGAAACGTTTACTAAAGAAGACACAATTTTAAACAAATAATTAAGGGTGCCGATGATTCAATGATTCGTCTGCACCCTTTTCTATTTGTACCAAATGAAATTTCCATAAACATTAAAATAGTAGCAAAAAACAATTCCATTGTGGCCAAATAAGCTGTGTAACAAGTAATTTTTGATGTTGTTTGAATTAGGGTTAGATGAAAACAGCATCTACAAGTTCCGTTTATATTTGTCGGTACAGCTTATGACAAAAAATATACACTTTCTTTCACCTAGAGAACACCGCATAGCCGTAGCTATTTTCTTTTTTGTATCAGGATTTGGGTTTGCCAGTTTTGCTTCACGCATTCCAAGCATTCAGCACCAGATTGGTTTAAGCGAAGCTGCACTCGGTACGGTGCTTTTTGCCATGCCTTTGGGGTTGATTTGTACCCTACCCATTACAGGTCATCTGCTTGGCAAATACAGCAGCCGTTACATTTTATTACTGGGTAGCGTGATGTACAATGTTATCCTTTGTTTAATTGGACTGGTTCATACCCCATTGCAATTAGCGGTTATGCTTTTCTTTTTTGGCGTAGCCAGAAACCTCATGAATATTTCTGTGAATGCGCAGTCGGTGGGTGTTCAGGGGTTTTACAAGAATTCTATTGTAACAACTTTTCATGGGGTATGGAGCTTATCTGGATTTGCGGGGGCGGCTGTTGGGGGTTGGATGATTGGCCATGATGTTACCACCACCATTCATTTTGCCATAGTAGGATTGATTTGTTTGTTGGCAATGGCAATAGCATTTAAAAATACAGTGGGTAATGATGTAAAAAAACAGGCCGAAACAAAGCGGGTATTGTTTCATTTTCCCGAAGGAAAACTGCTGAATCTAAGCCTGATTGCATTTGGATGTATGGCTTGCGAAGGCATCATGTTCGATTGGAGTGGTATTTATTTTCAAAAAGTGCTACAAGTACCCAAGCATCTAATCACCACAGGATACGTAGCTTTTATGAGTGCGGCGGCGGTAGCTCGGTTTGCTGGCGATTGGGTAGTGAATAAAATTGGCACCCAAAAAGTGTTGCAGTTGGGCAGTTGCAGTATCATAATTGGCCTAACCATAGCTGTTACTTTTCCCTATCTCTACCCCGCCACTTTGGGTTTTGTGTTCGTGGGGTTAGGCATTTCGTGTATTGTTCCATTGATTATGGCACTCGCTGGCAAAACCTCCTCAAAATCTGCGGGGGTGGCTATTGCGTCAATATCCACAGTCAGTTATTTTGGTTTTTTATTAGGGCCGCCCATTATTGGGTATATAGCCGAAGTGGCCAATCTACGTTGGTCGTTTAGTTTGGGCATCATGCTTGGAATCATGATGCTAATCCTTTTGCGCAGTTTTAGCAGTGATAGTAGGGTAGATTAATTTTTCTCAAAAGGCACAATTTCTTTTTTACCTGCTGCATTCATTACTTGGATAAAATAATAGCCTTTGGGGTAGTTGCTAATTTGAATACTAGTGTTATTTTGGGTAAAACTCATCGGCATTTGTTTACCAGAAAAAGCATAGACAGCTAGTGCTTTGATTGATCCACCCCCTCTTATATGTATAGATGTTCTAGCGGGATTTGGGAAGACACTTGTTATTAATTCATTTGCTTGATTCCCCAAAAACAAACCAATCGTGTTGCTATAACCCACTTCGCCTTGTTGATTCACTCCCTTTATTCTAAAATAATTCACACCAAAATGCGTCACGCTGGCTTGAACATTAATGATTCCATTGATTGAATTGGTAAGTGCATCTATTTTAATACCAATAAAATCTCGGGCATCTACACTATACTCTACAGTGAAATGCAATTTCTCGGTTGTTTGCCATGAAAGAAGTGCATTACCATTAGAAATTGTACCCCTAAGCATAATTAGATTAATGGGGAGTGTGGTAATTGAAATGGTATCGCTGGATAGTACCAACATATTGGCCACAGCATTGGAAACTGTTACGTGGTATTTCCCCGTGCTAGAAGGAATAAAAGAAGAGTCGGCGGGTATGGTGGCAGTAACTATCCCGTTTCTGTACCAAGTAAAAACATTATTGGCTGGATTTCCCCCCACTTCAACCAATAATGCAGTCCCTTTCTTTTGGAGTGGAATAATGGCTTGTGGGGAGTAAGTGGCTTTGCTGGCAACATCTTCTATTCCTGCAAATGTGAATTGGTTGTTTTGTAATTGAAAATTGGTCAAGTTCGCATTCGTGGAAAAGCCTGACGGGATTTTTCCTTTAAATCGGTTGTTATTCAAATAACAGGATACAAGCTTTGGTAAATCGCCCACAACTTTTGGTAGAAAGCCATTGAATTGGTTGTACTGCAATTTTAAATTGATTAGATTGGTTAAATTACCAATGGTAGGAGGGAGGGTGTCGCTCAATTGGTTAACGCTTACATCTAATGTGGCCAAATTGCCCAAATTGCCAATACTAAATGGAATATTTCCAGAGAGTTGGTTGTTGCTAGCGCTGAATGTTTTTAGCGAGGTGAGGTTGCCAATTTGAGGAGGAATGCCTCCGCTTAATTGATTGTAATCTAAATAACAGAAAAGTAGATTTGGCAAGAAACAAATGGTGCTAGGAATATTCCCTGACAATTTGTTCACATTTAAAAACAAGCTGGATAACTGGTTTAATCCCCCGATGGTGGCGGGTATATTGCCCGTTATTTTATTGAAGCTAACATCCAAATAGGTGATTTTGGCAAGATTCCCTATTTCTTGGGGCAATACACCTGACAGTTGGTTGCCAGCGAAATTGAGCTGTTTCAAAATCGTTAGGTTTCCTATAGATGCAGGAATACTACCAGTAATTGAATTGTTTTCTAGCCTTAAATCAAAGGTTAATTGCGTAAGATTCCCTATTGCCGATGGTATATGTCCTGTAAGGTTATTATTAGGTAGCACAATAGAGGTTACCCGGTTGCCTACTACTGAAATTCCAAACCATTTAGTTACAGGCAGTGCCGTTTTCCAGTTGGTTTTTATGGTCCAGTTTTTTCCGTTGGTGCTATCGTACAATTGAACTAAAGCCAGTGAGTCTTGCTGAAAAATTTGTGCTTTAAGCTGAAAGGTAAAGAAACAAAAGAGCGCCAATAAAACTCTTGACAATAAATTCATTTATTAATGGGTTGTGAAATGAAGTAGTGAAAGGGGTAAATGTAAAGGGTTGTAAACGCTTGAATGAGCGGATATTGACAAACAAAAAAAATTAATCAGTTTACTACAAATGAATGATTGTTTACTTGCAAATTTTTTAATTCCCTTTATTCGGAATATTTCCAAGGGTAACTTAAATGTAATCAGTCACTTTGTTAGGTGATAAAAACTAAGGGCTATCATTTGCACTTTTAATGCAAAACGTATAATTTTTACTTCCGTCTCTTAGCCTTAATTGGGTAGTAGTATTAAACGACACGGAAACTACAGAATGAGTCCGTACTTTTTCCACACTTATAAAACGGAAAAAGAACCAATTTATTGTGTTAGGAGCAACTTAATTTTTCCAACAACAGAAAGGCGCATTCTTTTTTTGCGCAAATCGCTTTAATTGTAGAGAACCAGATTTTTGTTGTAGAAAAACGCTTTTTTATTGTAGAAAATCCCCTTTTTATTATAGAAATCCCAGTTTTTATTATAGAAAATGGCCTTTTTATTGTAAAAAAATCCATTTTTATTGTAAATAATAACCATTTTATTGTAGAAAAATGCATTTTCATTGTAGAAAATCCAGTTTTTATTGTAGAAAAACGCTTTTTCATTATAGAAAATCTCATTTTCATTGTAGAAAATGGCCATTTTATTGTAGAAAATCCCGTTTTTTTTGAAGAAAAATGCGATTTTATTGTAAAAAAATGTGTTTTACAGATAATTCTTAAGTTATGTGTTAAATTAGAGGGTGTCTTTTTCGATGAAAAGCCGATTTTGTTCGATAAAATTATCTTGGTGTGAAAAACGTTCAGGCTGTTTCAAAAGGCATTGGCAATGGTGCGTTTTTATTAGAATAGGCTAATGAATGATTGCAATCGAAGGCTTTTTGTCCAAAAGGATAAGCTGCTATACCTTAATGTAAATCCTTTTCTTGTCAAGAAAATACACAATGCTCCAGTAAAAGGCAATCATCACCAGCGCATAAACCAATGAACCTATGCGCAAATCAGCAGCTGTGTTTTTGCAAACGTGTAGGTAAAACCAATTGAATGGACTGGTGAAAACTGGATGATTGTTTTCGTCTAAATGGTCAACCCATCTAAATAGGGCTAGTACCCTTGGTAGGAAGCCGCTTAGTACAAATATGAACAGTGGATTTTTGCCAAATACATCAAAGAATTTGCTCCATCGGTACGTTTGGTTGCTAAATTCAAGGTTGTATATCAATAGTGCTAAACCAATGATGGCTAGACCCGAGGTATAGATGGTATAGCTACTCGTCCAGGTTTTTTTGGTAATGGGATAAACATAATCCCACATGTATCCAGTAAACACTAACACGCAACCTACTATCAATAGCTTCGAAAGCATTTGATGGTTTTTACCATTTTGTTGAATCAATTGACCTACAAAAAAACCTAGCATTACTTGTACAACAGCGGCTGGGAGGCTGGCTATACCTTCTGGATCAAAGGGAACTCCTTCGCCTTTGTATAAATGATTACTACCTAAGATGGATTGGTCGATGGCTGTTCCGAAATAACCTTGAAGACTGTAAGGATCCCCTGCTTGTCCTAATGAAAAAGAAACGAACCAATAGCCTAACAATAATACCATGCAAAGGAGGAAGGTATTTTTCGAGGTAAAACGATAGACTACCCATGCTGCTATACCATAACAAAGGGCAATTCTTTGTAGTACTCCCATGATTCGCACCGTGGACCAAGGCTTGGGTAGTAACATCACTCCATCCCATTTATAGAAGGGACACCAATTTAGGAATACACCAATACAAAATATGAGGAGTGTTCTTTTGCCAATTTTTAGCAATACTTGTTTTGTGGACAAATTGGCCCAGCTAGGTACAACAAAAGATAAGGCATTGCCAACGGCAAAAAGGAAAAAGGGGAATACCAAATCTGTAGGCGTACAGCCATGCCAGGGAGCGTGATCTAGTGGAGCGAAAATAAAATCCCAATTGCCTGGGTTGTTTACTAATATCATCAGCGCCACAGTGGCGCCTCTAAAAACATCTAAAGAATAGTATCGCTCCTTCATGAGAGTGGTTCGTTTAGTGAGGTTGTTACAATAAATTCAGTTTTTGTTAGTCTTTTTCGATTCGCCTTATTACTTATCACCTACTACCTACAACTTACCTAAGGCTTTAGACCTGCTATTAAATTGATGGTAAGTGCTACCACAAATGTGTTCAGCCCAAACGATAACACACTATGGAGCAGGGTGAGCCGCCTGAATGTTCTGGTTCTGGTTTCTACATCTGACACTTGAAAGGTCATTCCAATTACAAATGCATAGTAGGCAAAATCTAGATAATCTGGGCATTCCTCATTTGGAAAAGCTAGCCCACCAATATGGGTTTCTGCGTTATTATTATTGTTGCTGTAATACACCCTTGCATAGTGGTAGGTGAAAGTGGTGTGTACCATTGTCCAAGAAAGCATCATGCCCAAAATGGCTACTGGCGAATAAATATATACAGAGGTATTGGCCAAATCTTTGGTAAGCATGAGAGCCAATACTGTAACCATGCTGGCAAAGGAGGCGATTAGAATGATAAAAAATACAAACAGCAAACTACCATCTTCTGCTTTTGCTTGTTTCCGAATGTCATTTGGGGAACGCGTAAATATTACCACCCAACTCGTAAATAGCATGGAAAATGCAAACACATCCCACAAAATCATCGTTTTTAATAACCCATTAAACGGGCTAAACTGCAAAAAAACAAAAGCAATACATGCCATTGTGATTCCAATTAACATTCGATGAATGGGGTGTGTTCTTAAAAGGGAGCGATGTAATCTATTGTGTATCTTCTTTTCCAACGTGAGTAAAGCAAAGGTGGAATGGGTTAAATAATTGGGGGGGGGGAGCAATGAGGGAATACCAAAATATTCTTGCGCAAGAACAGTTTGGAAGCCTAAAAAAGAAATAGGCTACTTAGGATCTGCCAAAAATTTAGCGTACTAATTGAATATGTCCATTTTCTGCAAAGGTAATTTTCTGTTGCCGGTACAAATTGCCCAGCGCCATTTTGAAGGTTTTTTTGCTCATACCAAAAACTTGGTAAATAATTTCAGGGCTTGTTTTGTCATTGTAAGGCAAGCTACCGTTCTTCTCTTTCAATAATCTAAGGATTACATCAATTTCCGATTCCACTTTTTGATACCCAGGCTTTCCAATTACTACATCAATCTTCTTATTTTTTGCGTCTATTTTTTTGATAAATGCCTCGTATGATTTTCCTATTTCTAACGACTTAAAAATTTCATTGGCATGAATTAAGCCTAAATAACGGTGGTTGATGATAACCGCATAACCAAGATTGGTTTTTCTGTACACCATAGCACTTACCAACTCGAGTTCCTTCAATGTAATCTCATTATCCTTTAATTCTTTTTCAAACCATTGGTTACCTACCATTCTATTGGTTCGTTCATCTAGTCCAATGCTTACAAAATAGCTGTTGCCCACGATCATTTTGGATTGCTGGAAAGCTATTGGTACAAATAAATCTTTCATTATGCCAAGATCTAAAAACGCACCAAAACTGGTAATTGTACGCACCCTGAGGTAAGCAATTTCGCCCACAATAGCTTTAGGGATAAGGGTAGTGGCAATAAGCCTGTCTTCTGAGTCATAGCCAATAAAAACTTTCAATTCATCACCCACCTGTGTTTCTTCGGGCACCCATCGGTTAGGCAGTAAAATACCTTTATCACCATCATCTAAATAAACCCCAAACTCCACCTTACGCTGCACCTTCATCAGATTATAAGTGCCAATATTTATAGCCATGCTGTTATTCTGTTTACAGTAAAAATACGGAGATAAGAAAGGGTGAATTAATTTGTTTTTTCTTACCAACTAGTACAACCAATATGAGTGCAGATATTAGTTGTGTTGAATCCTCCCAATTATTTAGACTTCGTGAACTATTTTGGTCAACAATACTGATAACAATATTTTCAAATCATTACTGAATTGGCACTACCTATTGGCTACCATAAAAAACTAAAACCCAAGCAAAAGAAAAGGGTTGGCAACGATTTGTTATCGATTACCAACCCCTTGCTCCACTAGTTTGATAAGCTGTTATCCTAAGATTTGCTTACAAATATTTATCGCCTTTCGTACGCTTAACCTCAGCCACGTATTCTTTAATGGCCTGTTCTTTTTCTTTCTTGCAAATAAGCAATGCATCAGGAGTATCAATAACAATAAAGTCATCCAATCCTTGTAGTACTAAAAGCTTATTAGCTGGCGCACTTACCATGCACTTTGCTGCGTCTATCACAATTACATTATCACTAGCCATGGCATTACCCCAAGAATCTTTATCCAGATTATCATAAGCACTTGTCCAAGTACCCAAATCAGTCCATCCAAAAGAAGAAGGAATCACATATACATTCTCTGCTTTTTCCATCAAAGCCACATCAACAGCTACATTTTTGCAAAGCGGGTAAATCCTGCCAATGGCTTCTTTTTCCAAAGGAGTGTTCAAGGCTTCTTTTTCTGCATCAAATAATTCGAAGGTATCGCTGTCATACTTTTCAAAAGCATCTACCACGTCCTGTGCCTTCCAAATGAAAATGCCCCCATTCCAGAGGAAATCACCACTTTCTAAAAACTTTTGGGCAATTTCTAGATTGGGTTTTTCTGTAAATGTTTTTACTCGAAAAATGCCATCACCTGCATCATCGCTTTGGTCAAATTGAATGTAGCCATATCCTGTATTAGGATAGGTTGGTTGGATGCCTAGGGTAACAAATGCTTTGTTTTTTGACACAAAATCAAGTGCTTTTAGCGCAATTTCTACAAAAGTGGCGGCATCGGCAATCATGTGGTCGCTCGGTGCTACTATTAAACTTGCATTGGGATTAAGTTTGAGCAATTTAAAAGCGATGTAAGCCACACAAGGTGCGGTGTTTTTCCTGCTTGGTTCTGCAATGATATTTTCTTGGGGAATGTCGGGCAACTGCTCTGCACAAATGCTGCTGTACTCTTCTGCTGTAACTACATAAATATTTTCTTTGGGTACAAATGCTGCAAAACGCTCAAACGTCCATTGTATGAGGCTTTTGCCAGTATTTAAGATGTCTAAAAACTGCTTAGGGTATCCTGTACGGCTTTGCGGCCAAAAACGACTTCCAATACCCCCTGCCATAATTGCAACATAATAATTAGGGTTACTACCGTTAACTTCACTCATTGTTATTGATTTAAAAAATATTTGGGGAAATAAAAACCAAATATATAGGGATTAACCAACCGCAGGGTTGCCTTCTTGGGTAATTTGTTTAAAAAAGGTTTTGTTTGCCCAATGGCACTATTAAATTCTTACCAACAATTGTCAATCGAGGCAGGCTGCGATGAGGCGGGGCGAGGCTGTTATGCTGGGCCAGTTGTGGCCGCAGCAGTGATACTTCCCAGAACGTTTTTTCACCCCTTGCTAAACGATAGTAAAAAATTAAGCCCCGCAAACAGAGCAATCATGAGGGAGATTATTCTTGAAAATGCCCTTTGCTTTGGTATTGGTTGGGTAAGTAATGAAGAAATTGACGTGATTAATATCTTGCAAGCATCCTTCAAGGCAATGCACTTGGCCATACAGCAATTAACAACCAAGCCCGAACTCTTGGCCATTGATGGCAATCGATTTAATCCTTATCCAGGAATACCGCATATTTGCTTGATTAAGGGAGATGCTAATTATGCCAATATTGCCGCAGCAAGCATTCTAGCAAAAACAGAGAGAGATATGTATATGGAGCAATTACACCAACAGTATCCAGAATACGACTGGAAGCAAAACAAAGGATATGGCACCAAAACCCACAGGGATGCAATCGCTAAATGGGGGCTAACCCCTTACCACCGAAAGAGCTTTAATATTCTGGATAAGCAGTTGAATTTGTTCAGTAATAATCCAGCAGAAGAGTAATGGCAATAAAAAAGGCTACTACAATCTGTAATAGCCTTTTTTAAAAGTATTGATTCAAATAGTTATTCGCCGCTAGTTTTTACCAAACCTAATTTGGCTTCTAAACTTAAAGTAGCATGAGGTACAGCCCTCAATCTTGCTTTATCAATCAGTTTACCAGTAATTCTACAAACCCCGTAAGTTTTGTTCTCAATACGCATAAGCGCTTTTTCGAGGTGGTCTATATAACTAATTTGTCTGCTAGCCATTTGACTAAGCTGCTCTCTTTCCATACTCATACCGCCATCTTCCATGGTCATGAAACGGGTTTCTTCTGCTTCGCCAATACCATCTTTTCTAGAAATCAAACCTTGTAGATAGGCCAATTCCTTTTTGGCAATCTCCATTTTTTTGTTGATGATACTTCTGAATTCATTTAATTCAAAATCACCGTATTTCACCAATGGAGGGGTGGGTTTGGGTACTTCAACTCGCTTTTCCATGGGTACATATCCTGGGTTATAAGGAATGCTGTTTTTAGCAGCAATTTTAGGAAGCTTCACATCTTTTAATGGATCGCCTCTTCTCTCAGACCTCACTGGAGTAGGTGGAGCCTGTTTTGCCTTTAATGGAATATCTGAACGTTCCAAAAGTTCCATATCAGGCTTTGCGGTAGTCCTTCTTGGAGCTGGTCTTTCCTCATTTCTGGGTGGGACAGTTGCTTTAGAAGTCTTTTTTGGTGCTGAATCTTTATTTGTAGCCATACGTAATCTAATTTTTAATTACCGAAATTTTGAGTGAACTGCCGTTGATATCAATTTCAATGCCTTCTGTTAAATCTGCCACCCAATCGATACTATCTGCCAAAATTTCGCGGCAAATATATTCTTTAAAATGCTCAATCCCCTCGCTTAATAATTCCCCCCCTGTTAATTTTACTAAAATATGGTCAGTTAAATCAAATCCGCTCTCTTTTCTTATGTTCTGAATGCGGTTTACCAGCTCTCTAGCATTCCCTTCCTGTTGAAGCTCAGCAGTTATAGTGATATCTAAAGCCACCGTTAAGCTGCCTTTACTCGCAACACTCCATCCTGGAATATCTTCGGCTATGATTTCCACATCAACTAAAGTGATGTCCACCGTCCCTTCGCCAATAGATAAACTTAGCTGACCTTCGCTTTCTATTTTGCTGATGTCATGTTGTGACATATTGGCAATAGCTACACTCACTGTTTTCATTTTGGCTCCCATACGGGTACCAAGTGTTTTGAAGTTAGCCTTTACCTTTTTCTTGATAACCCCCTCTGTTTCGATAATGTATTCCAAGGATTTTACGTTCACCTCTGCCTTCACCAAATCTTCCACTTTTTCTAATTGTGCTTTCATGGTCGGGTTCAGCACAGGAATCATCACTTTAGAAAGCGGTTGACGCACTTTGATGTTCACTTTCTTGCGAATGGACAGTACTAAGGAACAAGTGTCTTGCGCCAATTGCATACGCTCTTCCAAGTCAGCATCAATAGCCACAGATTCGTAAGTAGGGTATAACACATGGTGTACACTTTCTGCTTCAAAACGATGGGTAATGGCGTTTAAATTTCTGAAAACAGCATCACTAAAGAATGGTGAAATAGGCGCAATCAATCTAGTAAGGGTTTCTAAACACTCATACAATGTTTGGTAAGCAGCTATTTTATCACCTTCATATTCTCCTTTCCAAAAACGACGACGGCAAAGGCGTACATACCAATTGCTGAGATGTTCATCTACAAACTCCTCCATCAAGCGGCCTGCTTGTGTGGGTTCGTAGTCGTCCATGGCCTCGGTTACTTTTTTAATTAAAGTATTCAGGCTAGATAAAATCCACCTGTCAATTTCTGGTCTTTCTGCTAATGGTATGTAGGCTTCCTTAAAAGCAAATCCATCTACATTGGCATACAAAGCAAAAAACTGGTAGGTATTATAAACAGTACCGAAGAATTTACGCTGAACTTCTTGAATACCTGCTAAGTCAAACTTTAAATTGTCCCAAGGGCTAGCATTTGTAATTAGATACCATCTGGTGGCATCAGCGCCATATTTCTCAATGGTTTCAAATGGATTCACAACATTGCCTAAGCGTTTGCTCATCTTGTTCCCATTCTTATCTAAAACCAAACCGTTAGATACAACTGATTTATAGGCTCTTCCGTCAACTTTATCAGTAGGTAAACCAGCTTTAGCCAATTCATCCACCACACTTTCCTTGATTAATGAACCTATTGCATGGAGTGTATAGAACCATCCCCTTGTTTGATCTACACCTTCGGCAATGAAGTTGGCAGGATAGTTTTGGGCAAACAATTCTTTGTTTTCAAAAGGGAAATGCTGTTGTGCATAAGGCATAGCACCACTATCGAACCAAACATCGATCAAGTCTGGAACACGCTTCATGGGTTCTCCTTTCGTAGAAACTAAAGTAATATCATCAACAAAGGGTTTATGTAAATCAATTAGTTTACTAACTGCTTCTGTTTCTACTATTTTTGCAACAGAGTCATCTGCACCCATAACAGGACGACTAAATATAGGCCTGTTATGCGTAGCTCCGGTAGTTGCACTAACCTCTCCGGACGCATCAGATGGCTTTTTTTGTTCGTAGCCTGTAAGAACCCAAGTTTTTTTATTCCCGTGTAAGTTTTGAGAAAGAACAGCCTCAAAGCCATCTAACTCAATATGAACAGTTTGTTTAGTTGGGACTTCCTTAACCACTTTCCCTAAAACCAATACCTCAATTAGCTTATAAGCAACATATACACCCTCCCCATTTTCAGCATTTCTTTTAGCAATGATGTGGCTAAATCCAGAACCACCTTTAAATTTATTACTGGCATCTCCCGCTGTTCCGTACAAAAACGAGATGCTTCCAATGGAATCTTCATCATGGATAATGGCATCCCATACATCGGATTGACTATTTAGCACTTCATTTAGAGCAGCTAATCCTTTCTTCAAGGTAGCTATTTGGGTTATTTTCTTTTCCCAAATAGTGTTTAAGTTGCTTGCTTTTTCTATTTCATCCAATAATTCCGCCACACTGCCAATACATTTTTGCTCACTGCCATCCTCCGTTTTCCATATCGGCAATGGAGTACCCCAAAAACGGCTACGGCTCAAATTCCAATCTACCATGTTTTCCAGCCAATTGCCAAAGCGACCTTCGCCCGTGCTTTTGGGTTTCCAGTTGATGGTTTTATTGAGGTCAATCATCCGTTGTTTTACAATAGGGTCAGTAGTGCGTATAAACCAAGCATCTAATGGATAATACAAGATGGGTTTGTCTGTACGCCAGCAATGGGGGTAGCTGTGTTCATATTTCTCCACCTTGAAAGCCCTGTTTTCTTTCTTTAGCATTACGCAGATGTCCACATTCACATCCACGTAATTAGGCTCGTCCTTATAGTTCTTTACATAGCGGCCACTAAACTCGCCCAAGCCCTCTACAAACTTACCTTGTTTGTCCACCATGGTTAATATGCCAATACCATATTTCTTACCTACCTTATAGTCATCTGCACCAAAAGCGGGTGCAGTGTGTACAATACCAGTACCATCTTCGGTAGTTACAAAACCATCGCACATAACCCTGAAAGGATCACCACCAGCATTAGCTGCACTGTTGGCTTCATAAGGCATCAATTGTTCGTAGCGAATCCCTTCAATACTAAGTCCAGTGAATGCAGTACTGTTAAAGAGTATCCTTTTATAAGGAATTTGCTTTTTTTCTGTTGACTTAGAATAATCAGTAAAACCCTCCTCAGATGAGGTTTCAAAATATTTTTTATTGTCAAATACTTTATCAATTAAGGCATTTGCAATTACCACATAAATCAATTCATCAGTATATTGGTTGAATGTTTTTACCAAAACATATGCAATATTTGGCCCTACGGTTAGACCAAGATTGGAAGGCAATGTCCAAGGCGTTGTAGTCCAAGCCATGAAAAAGACATCTTCACCTCCCGATGCTTCAAAAAGAAAGGCACTCTTTTCATTGTTAACTGCCTTAAACATCGCGACAGCACTCGTATCCTTCACATCCTTATAAGTACCGGGTTGGTTCAATTCATGGCTACTTAAACCCGTTCCTGCAGCAGGGCTGTAGGGCTGAATGCTCACACTTTCGTAAAGCAATCCTTTTTTATAGAGTTCACTCAATATCCACCAAAGACTTTCAATGTAGTTGTTCTCAAACGTGATGTATGGATTGTTCAAGTCCACCCAATAACCCATCTTTTTGGTGATATCATCCCACTTGTCTTTATAACGAAGCACCGCCTCACGGCATTTGTGGTTGTATTCCTCAACGCTAATTTTTTTACCAATATCTTCTTTGGTAATGCCCAATTCCTTCTCCACACCCAATTCCACAGGAAGACCATGTGTATCCCAGCCACCCTTACGTTTCACCTGAAAACCCTGCATGGTTTTGTAGCGACAGACCAAATCTTTCAGCGTCCGAGAAATTACGTGGTGAATGCCTGGCATCCCATTCGCACTAGGTGGCCCCTCATAAAAAACAAATGATTCAGCGCCTTCTCTGATATGTACACTTTTTTCAAAAGCATTGGTTTCATCCCAAGAAGCTAATACTTCTTGCTCAATAGCGGGTAGGTTTAAACCCGAAAACTCTTTATATTTATCACTCATACCTGTATCTTCTTAATCAGCCAGCGCATAATTACCGCAAGCAACAAAAACGGCTGCGAATGTATTGAGTAATCGGTAATAAGAAATCGCCCGCTATTGGCATCATGTATATAATCAATTTTCGTTCACCCGTTCTAATTTGTACCTAAGGAAGTATTGAGAAAAAAATTCTGCAATTCTGCCATACTGTAAACACTGAAAAGAACCTGTAACACTGCTTCCTTCTCCCAATCAACACTATTAAGAAATGGAAAATGCTGAAAACGTATCCCACAAAAAATTAGATCAAAACTTTGGGCAATTTTATATAAACACAAGTACCACTACCTAATTTGCTTTTTATGTGTATATCACCTTTTATCATTTGCAAGAAATAATGAACCAGTACCATTCCTATTCCGGTGCCAGGTATTTTGCCAACATTACCCCCCCTTCTAAAAGAAGTAAACATATTTCCAAGGTCTTTTTGGCTAATTCCAATGCCATTATCAACTACCACAATACACCAACAGGATGCTTCTATTCTTATGTTTACCTTAACATCGGTTGAGTTTGGAGAATATTTAAAGGCATTTTCTAGCACATTAATCAACAATCTCGATGTAGCAAAATGGTCAATCAATAGCTCTTCTTTCAATCCCTTGTATTGAACAACACATTTTCTGCCATCTTCCCATGGATTAAATTTTCGTTCAACTATACCCCCTACAATATCAGTTACATTGCTTAACTGTGGTTTTAGTTTTAGTTTTTCAGCTTCCGTTTTACCAAGTAATAACAGTTCGTTCATAATCTCAACCATCCTATCAATTTCTGCGGTCACATTTTCAAGCTCTGTATCAATATGTTTTTTTTCTAAAAAACCTCGTTCCATTTCTATTGAAAGCAGCTCTATTGACGATTGTATGATCGCTAATGGTGTCCTTAGTTCATGCGATACCATATTTAAGAATGAACTTTTCAGTTCATTCATGTTTCGTTCTTTGTCCGCAATTACCTGCAGTTGCTTTTGTGCATATACCTGGTCGCTTACATCGCTTATAAATAGCATTATCTCAGGCTCATGACTCACCATATTAAAAGATGGAGTAGCCATTAGGTCGAGATATTTTACTTCCCCCTGCTGCGTGGTAAAGCCTGCTGCTTTTCGTACATTTCTTTTTGCAGTTACATCTGGTGGAGCTTCAAGCAATAGCAGCAATTGTTGGCATATTTCATCTTCAAAAAAAACACTCAACGTACTGCCTTTCGATTCTTCCACACTAAAACCCAGAATATCTGTCCAAATCGGGTTTGCAAATGTGATAACCAGCATACTATCAACTGTTATCACAGCTTCGTTTAGGTTATTCAGAAGCTTTTTAAAATTAGCTTCACTTTTTTCCAAATCAACTTGCTTTTGTTTCAGTTCGTTGATGTTAATGCCATAGGCTACCACATAATCAATGTTACCATCTTTATTTTTCAATGGATGAAATCGCCTAAGGTTGTATTCAGATTTGCCATTCGCTAATACAAAATGATCTTCAAATTCAACAGTCTTATTGGTAGCTATTGTTTCTTCAAAAATTGCCTTTCGCTTCTCAGCTAATTCAATTGGCTTATTTCTATATTTTACATATTCAAAATCGTTCCTGCCAATAATCCAAGACCTTATGTCTGGATTAATAACAGCTTTTTCGTTCACAAAAATGTATTGATGTTGGTTATTAAACACAGCAATATCAGCAGGAATATTATTCAATACATTCTCATAAAACGCCCTTTGTTGGTCTAATTTATCCTGCTGTTGTTTTTTCAACGTAATATCCTCTTGAATGGCATAGAACCCTGAGTGATTCCCTTTTTCATCATACAAAGGTTGCCCCGAAATTTTCACCCAATAGGCGTTGCCATCTTTCCTATAGTTGATTAGCTCACATCCAAAATTTTCAACCTTGCTTATTTGAGTTCTTAAGTACGCTACCACCAAAGGGTCAGAATCCTTTCCTTGCAAAAAATGCCCAGGTTTCTTTCCTACAATCTCCTTACCACAAAAGCCGGTTAGTTTTTCATACCCCTTATTGCACCATTCTATAGTACCAGCAATATCTGTAACCACCACCCCATTCTCTGTTTCTTCTAAAATTAGGTTGAGTCTTTTCAAAGTAGCTTTCTGTTGCAAAATCGTTTGCAACATATCTCTAACATCACTAGTCGTAATTTTTTGCATTTGCACAACCATCATCAAATCCATCAAGGGATCGTGAATAGCAAAATGAGTCATGTTTAGCTGTTGTGCCCTCACTTCTTCAATCGTAGAAAACCAAGGAGTACCTACAAAAAGCAATTGCCTTGTTTCAGGAATTAGCTCTAGCTGCCCCCTAAGTTTCACCGAAGGCTTATCAGCAATCTCAAGTATCACCAATACATCAGCCTCCTGGCTTAATCCTTCAAAGTTTTTAGGGAAATGCTGCGGGCGAAATACATTAAAACAATTAAAAAATTGCTCCTCCAGCACTTCCCTTTCCAGTAAAACGGGCAGAGAACTTCCATGTTTTACAATCTTCAATTCTTCATCCAAAAGAATAAAGAAAGGGAATAACCTGTTAAATTTTGCTTCGGTGAATTTAAACATGCTTACAATTTACCAACTTACTTTATACACTTCATGGTCATGCCCATTGTCTCTGCTTTCAATCAATTCTATTTTAGTTTCAACCGAATACATTTTAGATAAGCCACTCAGCAAACCAATTACAAAAGTTGCCAGCCCCTGTCTTGTAGAATAATAATGCACATTCAGTGAATCTTCTTTTTGGTCAGATATTTTAAATTCAGGAGGCATTAGCTTAGGAAATAATAGCATAATTCTATTGTGAAAATTAGGAAGATTTACCAAGAACTCTTTCAAGTTAGCACCCCCAGCATCCATCAGATACCCATATTTTTCCTTACCAGTTTTCAGCACCCAATACTCCCCAAAAGCAAAAAGCACATCCCCAAGCGGTATCTTCAAAACCTCTGAAGCTGTAATGGCCAATTTGTAAGTGTCATCGTCATCATAAGGTTCATTGCTCAAATACAGATCAACTTCCACATTGCTTTTCATTTTAATCTCATCCCAAGTAGTTCTGCCATAATTTTCCACTATCAAATCTTCAATAGCTCGATTAATAATTCCGTACATAAATTTAGATTGATTTAGTAGTAATTTTAGTATTCTGCAATTCTACAGTTTATTTAATTCGAATTGGGCAGCATTATTTTTTCTATAGGAAACCTGATAATCACCATAATTAAAGTACGACAAAGCCAGCCATTTACATGTTACATATAGCATGTTTATCAACAATTCAAGCAATTCCCTGCACTCAAAAAAGGCAACAATAAAAACTTCGCTATACACAAAGCATACATCCTCACACCCTCATTCTTCCAATTATTTAAAGCCTACGGCAAATGAACCTCTCCTAAAAAAACACATCTAATGCACCAAATACCTAGGGGGCAATGCCTTACAGCCGCCCATAATACCCCGCCCCCACACCGCAAATCAATCACATCAAGATCACCTCAAATCGTATTACCGACTCAAAATATCAGCAAATCCCCACCCTCCTGAAAATTCTAAAATCCTGAAAATCAAGATTCAGACAACCACCCCCAAAATCATAGCCATCAAAAAAATCAAAAAAATCACAGTTCAGACAACAAAAAAATGCAATCCCCTTCGCAACACCCCTTTAGGGGACGGGGGCTATAAACACCGTCCCCACGACTGCAAACACCGTCCCCACGACTGCAAACATCGTCCGCACGACTGCAAACATCGTCCCCACGACTGCAAATGCCGTCCGCACGACTGCAAACACCGTCCCCACGACTGCAAATACCATCCCCACGACTGCAAACACCATTCGCGCGACTGCAAACACCGTCCACACGACTATAAACACCACCCACTAGAAAACACTCCTTTAGGGAAAAGTGACAAATCTCCGCATCAAATAAAAGTTCATAAAATTTTCCAAAAACAAAAACACCCCACTCAAAAATTCAAAAACACCCCCATAATTTTGTGTCAGCATTAAAACCTTGTTTTATGACCACTGAAGAATTACTCATCCGTTGCAGAATAGAAGAGCTACCCTTT
>JAIXOJ010000144.1 GCA_027486835.1 Chitinophagaceae bacterium | reverse complement strand
TACAGGTGATTTACCAGAAACACGGGTGATTTTACCAGAAATACAGGTGATTTACCAGAAACACGGGTTATTTTACCAGCGACACGAGTTATTTTACCAGCGACACGGTTGATTTTACCAGAAATACAGGTGATTTACCAGAAACACAGGTAATTTTACCAGCAACACGGGTGATTTTACCAGAAATACGATTGGTTTACCAGCAACACAATTGGTTTATACCGCAAGTCTATGGTAAGTACAAACTCACGCTGAATAATCATTGCTTTATTTTGTATTTTTTTAGTTGATAGTTTAATTGTTTCCCACAATTATTGAAAGCAAGCCCATAAAAAAAGCTGCCCAACTTGCTAGGCAGCTTTATAAAAAAATATCTTTAAATTACTATCTATTTTGGTATGGGCTAATTCAGTTTTTTCGAGTCTAACCACTAACCCCTATTAAAAGTGCAATCTACTTTTAGCGGGTTTTCTAAATTTAATAGCAGCAATTCTTTTCTTTTCATCTTTGGTAAACTTATCACTCTTTTTTACAAAATCCTTTATTTCAAGCGCTGTGTTAACGATGCCTGTAGCACTGTACAGCTTAATATCACGATCTTTCAATTTATCTAAATATGGTTGGAAAGCTGTTTCAACATTCGAATTATGACCTACTAATTTACCGTGAAAAGCCCTCAAAGTAGCAGGTTTTGCATCGGCATCTTTGGGTTTATATGCGCTATTATTCTCTAAAATACTTACGAAGTCGCTTAAGTTGGCGGCTCTTTTTACATAAGAAAGTTGATAAACAGAATGCTTCTTTTCGGTTATTTCTTGGGGCTTTTCTGGGGTTGATTTTTCCCCCTCCTTCTTTTCTTTCTTTTTGGCATTAGTGCCTTTGATGAGTTTAGCCTTAGTGGTTGCCCTAGCTTTTTCATCGGGTGTAACGTCTTTAGAATTGGTAAAACTTCCTAAAGCATTGTTCGTCTTTGGTTTTAAAAGTTCAAAATCCGCTTTACGGTCATTTACAGCTTGATCATATAATTCTTCCGGCCCTGCTACATCGGTTACAGCATCCATAGCAGGCTGTGCCTTTTTTTCCAATTCTGCCACTTCATGGTCTGGATTTGCTGGTTGATATCGCCCCCCTGCATTTTTTAAAATCACAACTAGGGAATTGTAGTTACCTACGTTTACTGCGTGGCCTGTATCGCCTGTAATAGTTGCCATACGTTTAAATTTTACTGGTTAATTATTTTTTTTACTTCAGTGGATGGATGCTTCTTTAGTGAAGCTGCGCTAAATTAAGGGTGAGTAATGATATGGTGCAAAATTTTTTAGGAAAGAAAGAATTATTGGGTTTCTAAACTAAGTTATACATGGTGTTTTGTGAAACCTATGGAATAGTAAATGGTGTGGTCAATAATGCATAAATGGAAGGCAGCATAATTGTGGAGATTAGGACACATAGCAACAGTAAGATTTGGGTGCATAATTGCATTTAAAAATTTTAGTTATTAAAAGCAGTACCCAAAAGCTATTTTTTTTCCAGGCCAGTTAAGGTGATATTGTAAATCTTCTCCCAGCCTGAGTAACCTGCTATACAACTATTTTTTAAATCCCCAGAAAACACAACTTGAATAGTTTTATCCAATTGATTATTAACTATAGAGGTAACTCCAGGAAAAGTAGTATCGCATATGTATGCAGTTCTGGAACCGGTGGGCACCCCATATATATTGATT
This sequence comes from Chitinophagaceae bacterium, assembly GCA_027486835.1. Lineage (GTDB taxonomy): Bacteria > Bacteroidota > Bacteroidia > Chitinophagales > Chitinophagaceae > Parasediminibacterium. Next base: position 81,968 of record JAIXOJ010000144.1, on the reverse strand, counting down.
AAGTACTGCCTTCGCCCACTATCATTTAAACGACATGCAATACTCCCATATTCGTTGGTATATTTCTTAATTACAGGTGAATCACAACCGCAGGGTAGCACTTTTGTTGATTTTACAGTGTCCGTGACAACTGCATTTGGAGCTGGGTGATTTTTTCCACATCCTAAACCTATAAACAAAACCAGGACAAAAAATGATTTGAAAATAAAAGACTTCATAATTTATTATTTTAACAATAAGGAATTTTTAAACTAAAACCGACAAAAACAGCTGCATTATTATTTGCAACATAATTTATTCTTTTCAATAACATTCAATTCAAGTTGCCAGAATTTATCAATTAATGTTTTTTTAACTTGTTGTTTGTGCTAAGGTTAATGAATTAAGTATTAAACACAAAGGTGGACTTCTAGCCTCCCAAAGCTTTTCGCCATATGTAATAGGCACAAGATTTTCTTCATTTTAATAATTTAATATTTTTCTTCCTATTTTCAGGTAATGCTGCTTCTGCAAACGATACCTTTTTTTCGGTTTCAAAACTAAGGGGATGATTTCATTCCACCACCTCGTTAAAACACCAGACTTTATACTACAAATTAGGTTTCGCTATTGTGCGTATTAGGTTTTCACCGACACATCGTTAACATTTGTTAACAAGTGCAATAAATTATTTTACTGAAGGTGGGTTTTTGGAGTAGAGAAAAGGCGCTAATTTTTGGATAATTGGTGTGTTTTTTACCAATTATTGGTGCTTTTTTTTGTTCATTGGTGATTTTTATTGCTATTTTAATTACTATTTCATTCAGAAAGTTTTCTATTTTAGGATAGTACAAATGGCTTGTATGTAGGAAATGGATTTACATAAAAAAAGCTGCCAGTTTAAGTAGGCAGCTTTGATGCATTCTTACATCAATCTTAATAAAAAATTCTAACCCAAATAAACATTTACCCGCACTTACTAAGTCATTTATTAGGCATTGTAATTAATCCGAATCATTTATGTTGGATTCTTTGCTTAAAAACGATAGTAATGCTTCTCAATAGTTAAAGGGTCAATGTTGCTATCATAAACCACTTCTTTAATAGTGCCAACTTGGTTGTATTGATAGGTATTCCATCCGTGTTTAGTAGTTCCATGCACGCCTTCTACCAGAATTGATATTCCATCATTTGTACCAAAACCTTTTTGTCGCCCTATGTAATCAACTTTTACACATTGGCCATTGGAAAAAGAAAAATCTGCCCTCCATCTTTTGTCTATTAAATTTCGATAATTCGCTGTTGTATATTGATGGTTTGTGTCTAATTCATAATCATAGTAACTAATTGTTTTTTGCTGAGCGTCCATCAATTCTATCTTGCCCAATAAACCTTCCAATGTATAATAGTATTTCTTAAACAGATAAGGTGAATCGTTCCCCTTTTTATAGTACCAAGCTAGGGGTTGCCCTTTGTTATTGTATTGCTTGAGGTAAGTACCTTTTATCACAGTATCACTTTGGACCATTGTTTCAATAATTTGATTGCCTGCACTATCGTATTCGTAATACCAATTCATTTTCTTGTTTAGGGTTAAATGATGCCACGCTTTCTGAATTAGGTGGTTCATAGAATCATAGGTGTACTCAGTATTCGTGTTGATTTTTCCTTCTATATAGGTTTCGCTGTATTGGATTTTACCTAGATCGTTGTAATCAATAGATTCAAATAGGGTAGAATCAGCTTTTTTACGCTTCGAATAGGTTCTATATATCTTTTCCTTTTTTATCTTCAAACGTGCAATAGTGGTATCATGATTATCCATTCTTCTAATGGAACTAAAGTCCTGACCTTGCGCCAGATAGAAGCCAACCATCAGCCATAGCATACTGATACAAAATTTCATAAAAAGATACTTTAGGTTCAATAATGCCAAATATAATGGTGCTATTATGTCAAAGGTGTCTAAACCTGCGTGAAACTATTAGAAGGTTGCATAAAAGTTATTCGCCACTATTCTCATTTTTGCTATTCTTTTTAGTGTGTTGGCGATGAATTTATTTATTACACGGAGTTCCACAAAGGGTTCACAGAGAGCCACTGAGGTTTGTAACTCTGTGAAACGCTTTGCCTTCTCTGAGCGACTCTGTGAAATTATTTATAACATTGAGATACACAAAGAGCCACTAGGTATAGTAAAACAGTGCCACTCAGTGTAATTATCACAAGTACAAAAAATAATATTTACGAAATGTAATCGCGAAAAACAATTACACACACGGTTAGAAGGCATTGATGGTCAGCCGTTTGTAAATATGACCGTGGTCTAATACAATTGCTACTTACTTTCTTTAGTAAAAAACTGATGAAAAAACAAGGCTTGGTACAAAACAGCATTACTCCAATAGACCATATTATGCGCACCAGGTCTAGAAATAAAATCATGGGGAATGTTTCGGTAAAGCATTTGTTCGTGTAGTTGCACATTTACCTTATAAAAGAAATCCTCCGTGCCGCAATCAATAATGAACGACTGACTATTGGGTGCAATGCGGTGTAGCAGGTTAACAACAGTGTTTTGTTCCCAACGTTCAGGATATTCGGCATAACTACCCAATCTCTTGGCCATTTCCCAACTAAAAGGAAAAGGGCGAATGTCCACACCGCCGCTCATGGTGCCTGCTGCGCCAAACACATCGGGATGCTTAATGGCAAGGTACATTGCACCGTGGCCGCCCATACTCAGACCCGTAATGGCTCTGCCTGTTTTTTGTCGGATGGTATGGTAACTAGAATCAATAAACGAAACCAATTCTTTGCTCAAATAGGTTTCATACTGGTAGTTTTCGTCAATCGGGCTATCCCAATACCAACTGCTGAATCCACCATCGGGACATACCAGCACCATACCATAAATATCCGCCAATGCGGCAAAGTTCTTGGCTCCTTTTACCCAAGAAGCATAATTACCGCTATAACCATGCAACACATACACAACAGGATAACGGTTTTGCAAAGAGCTGTAGTTATTGGGTTTTACAACAACCGCCTTGATGCTTTTTTTCATTTTTGCACTATAGGTAACTATCGTGTCCACTGTTGCGCCATAGCTTAATTGCGTATGTAAACACAATATTCCTACAACAATAAAAGCAAGGAATCCGTTTTTTTTCATGTCAAGAATGTTTAGTTAAGTAGCTATAATGAAACCATCTTTTTAAATAATAAATTGTGTATTTCCCCTAATCTCTATTGGGTGCATAAAAGTTTTTTGCAGTTATTAGTTTAACCTCACCCCAACCCTCTCCAAAGGGCGAGGGGCAAAACGAAAAACTTTTATGCACCCTCACTAAAACCTAAAAAGAACTTATTTGTGTACCTCACTACTAAAGTGAAAAACAATATCGGGGTTATTGGTAATTTCTGTGTTAAGGAACCATTCACTTTGGGCAAGATATACAGGGTTTCCGTCCTTGTCGGCAGCACTGTTTTGTTGCTTAAAGCGTAAGAAATCTTCCAGTTTTTTGGGGTCGTTACTGGTCAACCAACAGGCTTTGTAAAAGGGCAAGGTTCTAAATTCACAAGCTGCGCTGTATTCCTGTAATAAGCGGTACTGAATTACTTCAAATTGCAGATCACCCACGCAACCAATAATTTTTTTGTTGCCACCAAATTGGGTAAAAAGCTGCGCCACCCCTTCATCGGTAAGTTGGCTAATTCCTTTTTCCAATTGTTTGGTTTTCATCGGGTCTTTGTTCACCAATTCTTTAAATATTTCTGGTGAAAAAGTAGGGATGCCTGTAAAGTAGAAATCTTCTCCCTCGGTTAAGGTATCACCTATTTTGAAGTTGCCAGTATCAAATAAACCCACCACATCGCCAGGATACGCATCTTCAATTACGTCTTTGCTACGGGCTAAGAAGGAGTAAGGGTTGCTAAAACGAAGGTCTTTATCAAGACGAACATGATGGAAATATTTGTTGCGCTCAAAGCGTCCGCTACACACCCTTAAAAAAGCGATTCTATCCCTATGTTTTGGGTCAAGATTGGCATGTATCTTAAAAATGAAACCACTAAATTTTTCTTCGCCCACTTCTAATAAGCGATTAGAAGTTTGTCTGCTTCTTGGTATGGGCGCAATTCGTATAAAATTATCCAGCATTTCTTGCACGCCAAAGTTGTTCACAGCACTGCCAAAGAATACAGGAGCTACTTGTCCAGATAAGTATTGACTAGCATCTAACTCGCCATACACGCCATCGATTAATTCCACATCTTCCCTCAACTGTGCGGCATCTCGATCCCCAATTTTCTGCTCGAGTATGGGATCGTTTAGGTTAGAAATGGCCACTGTGTCATCTGCCTCCCCCTTGGTACTGGCTGCAAACAAACGCAGACTTTTATTAAACAGGTTATACACTCCTTTAAAATCCTTTCCACTGTTAATGGGCCAGGTCATGGGATGCAACGACAGTTTTAGTTCATTTTCCACTTCTTCCAGCAAGTCAAATCGGTTTTTCCCATCCCGATCCATTTTGTTTACAAATACAATTACTGGGGTATCGCGCATACGGCAAACCTCCATTAAACGCCTTGTTTGGTCTTCCACCCCGTTCACACTATCAATCACCAGAATTACCGAATCCACTGCTGTAAGGGTGCGGTAGGTATCTTCCGCAAAGTCTTTGTGTCCCGGTGTATCCAATAAATTAATAAGAAAGCCTTCGTATTCAAAAGTCATCACACTGGTAGCTACAGAAATTCCCCTTTGGCGTTCAATTTCCATGAAATCACTAGTAGCATGTTTCTTTATTTTATTGCTTTTCACCGCACCTGCCGTTTGAATAGCACCTCCAAACAACAATAGTTTTTCAGTAAGGGTGGTTTTTCCCGCATCGGGGTGGGAGATGATGGCAAAGGTTTTTCGTCTGTTTATTTCTTTTTCAAATTTCATAAATCGCAATATTCAATGTTTAACTAATGGGGGTATGCTATCGAGCTTTTTTTGATAAAAAAACCTATAAGGCTTTTAAAACCTTATAGGCTGTAAGAAACTGTTGGCTGGTAGGGGAGTAGCATAATTTCTACCACTTCATTTCCAGCAAGTAGGTTCAATATATGGCGGCAATGTTACCTAAAACTAATTGATGTAATCATTATTCTGTTTTTAAGGGTGCATAAAAGTTGTTGGTTTTGACTCTCGCCTTTTGGAGAGGGGTTGGGGTGAGGTCAATAAATTACAACGGAAAACTTTTATGCACCAGAACAATTTGGCGTCTTCTCTTACGGTGGTACGCTACATTTCTACTGTTAATCCTAACATTTACCACTTGCGTTTGCTCCAAGTTTGGCGCAAATCGAGGGTGGCAGGGTATTCTTTATTCACTTCAAGCGGAGGCGCATCCACTGCGTAGGGTTTTCTATTTTCTTCTATAAAATGCTGCACAACTTCAGCAGCTTGAGGTGCCACTTCGGGTTGTTGTAAGAATATCTCGGTTAGATTTTCTTTCAAGCCATCAGGCGTAAATCCTTGGTTCCAAAAGCGATTAACTCGGCGCGATTCTGCTTCAAAACTATTCACTGGGAAAGTGTCATAGCTTCTGCCGCCTGGATGCGATACATAGTAAGTACAGCCCCCAATGCTTCTACCATTCCATGTATCCACCACATCAAAAGTTAAAGGCGTGTCCACCCCAATGGTGGGGTGTAAGGCACTCGGTGGTTGCCAAGCTCGGTAACGAATGCCACAAACAAATTCGCCCTTGGTATCCGTGGCTCTTAATGGTACACGTGCGCCATTGCACATCAAAATGTATCTACTTTCATTAAGTCCACTAAGCTTCACCTGCACTCTTTCTAGGGAGGAATCCACAAATCTTGCGGTACCGCTGCTACTCATTTCTTCGCCCAATACATGCCAAGGTTCAATGCCCATTCTAATTTCTAACTGAATGCCCTGCACTTGTATGCTGCCATAATGCGGAAACCTAAATTCAAAGAAGGGTTCAAACCAACTCATGTTGAAGGCATAGCCCACACTATTCAAATCGTTGATCACATCTTTCATATCCTCCCGTACAAAATGAGGCAACATAAATTTATCGTGCAGTTCTGTACCCCAGCGAACGAGGTTATGTTCGTAAGGTTTGTTCCAAAACATAGCCACCAATCCCCTGATTAACAGCATTTGCACCATACTCATTTGTTTGTGTGGCGGCATGTCAAACGCCCTTAATTCAAGAATACCCAAGCGTCCTGTAGCCGAATCGGGCGAATACATTTTATCAATGCACAGTTCTGCTCGGTGGGTATTGCCTGTAATATCCGTCAACAAATGCCGGAACAACCGATCTGCTAGCCAAAAAGGCACAAATTCGTTTTCTGGGATTTGGCTAAAAGCAATCTCCATTTCATACAGCTTCTCAATCCTGCCTTCGTCAAATCGAGGAGCTTGGCTTGTGGGGCCGATAAACGCACCCGAAAACAGGTAAGACAAAGCAGGGTGATGCTGCCAATAGGTTATAATGCTTCTGAGCAAATCGGGTCGGCGCAACAACGGACTATCGCTCGGGGTAGCACCACCAATGGTAATATGATTGCCGCCGCCAGTGCCAGTATGTCTGCCATCCAACATGAATTTTTCTGCCCCAAGCCTCGACTGGAAAGCTTGATCGTAAAGGGTAGTGATGTTGTCACTTAATTCTTTCCAATTGTTGGCGGGATGAATGTTCACTTCTATCACACCTGGATCAGGCGAAACCACCATACGCTCCATACGGTTATCCCTTGGTGGTTCATAGCCTTCAATGCGTATGGGTATTTGTAATTGTTCTGCGGTTGCTTCAATAGACGCTACTAAATCTAGGTAGTGTTCCACATAAGCTACAGGTGGAATAAACACGTACACCATGCCCTCCCTAGCTTCTACACACAACGTCGTTTTAATAGTATAAATGTCAAATTCTGGGGTGTCAGCACCAGCAGTTAATTCTGTTTCTTCCTTGGCCTTTTTGGCGGCTTCTTCTTTTGAAAGGGTTTTCTCTTTCAACGCTGCAGCAGCCGCTAGCTTATTTTCAGCCGCTCTATCGGGTGGAGCGGTATGTTCTGTTACCGTATCGTACCGTTCCACAATGTTTTCATGAAAATGCTCCAATTCGGGCAGTTCTTCAAACATGCTGCGCGAAACCTGCTGTGGTTGTTTCTCTTTGGAAACAGCAGGCAAAGAGTTCAATGGTAACCGTAAACCAATTGGTGAATTACCTGGAATTAGGAACAACGCTTCTCTGTTCAGTTGCCATTGACAGCTTCTCCAGCTTTGGTTCCAATAATTCCATTCCAACGGCAGTACATAGCCCGCGGGCGTGTCCAGCCCTACATCTAACAATTGCGCGAGCGTTCTTCTCTCTATGCTGTCTTTTAAATTGGCTTTTAGGGGGTCAATATTCACGGGTACTTTCCCTTCCTCCCACAGAAAGTAGAATACATCCTCAAATGCGGGCAACACATTATCGGTATGCACTGCAAGTCGTTTTGCTAACTCTTGGGCAAAAGCTTTTGCATCCGCTGTGGTGAATTTTTTGGTATGGGTTTCCAATGCCATCAACGCTTGGTTCTTCCAAACTGGGTAGCCATCTTTTCGCCAATAAAGCCCATATTGCCAACGGGGGAGGGGTTCGCCTGGGTACCATTTTCCTTGACCATAATGCAACATACCGTTGGGGCCAAACTGCGCTCTTAGCCTAAATATTAAATCATGGGCCAAGATTCTTTTGTGTAGTCCGTCAGCAGCGGTGTTCCATTGTGCCGATTCCATATCGTCGATGGATACAAAAGTGGGTTCACCACCCATTGTCATTCGCACATCGCCTTTGGCTAAATCTTGATCTATTTGGTAGCCCGTAGCGTCAATAGCTGCCCATTGTTCATCCGAATAAGGCTTGGTTACTCGTGGGTCTTCATAAATGCGCGTAACGGTATTGGAAAATTCAAAAGTCGTTTCACACACATCGGTTGCACCCACCACTGGGGCTGCACTGGCATAATGCGGCGTACACGCCAATGGTATATGCCCTTCACCCGCAAACAAGCCTGATGTGGGATCAAGCCCAATCCATCCTGCACCGGGTATGTACACTTCTGTCCAAGCGTGTAAATCGGTAAAGTCAGCTTCTGGACCCGATGGGCCATCGAGCGATTTAATATCTGCTGTTAATTGAATCAAATAACCCGATACAAATCGTGCCGCCAAACCTAGATGACGGAAAATTTGCACCAACAGCCAAGCACTATCCCTACAAGAACCCAAGGCTTTGCCAAGGGTTTCCTCAGCCGTTTGTACACCTGGCTCCATACGGATGGAATAGTTGATGTCTTTATTGATTTTTTGGTTGATATAGACCAAAAAATCATTGATGCTAATCTTGGGTTCTTTAATTTCTAATTGCTCCAGCCAATCATTCAACAAAGGCCCATCATCAGTTATTTCAAAATAGGGGACGAGTTCTTTTTGCAGATGTTCAGCGTATTTGAAAGGATATTTTTCTGCATACTCTTCCACAAAAAAGTCGAAAGGATTAATCACCACCATATCGGCAATCACTTCCACTTCTACACTCAATTCTTCCGTTTTTTCAGGAAAAACCACCCGAGCTTGGTAATTACCAAAAGGATCTTGTTGCCAATTGATAAAGTGATTTTTAGGGGAAATTTTAAAGGTATATGCCTCAATAGGTGTGCGAGAATGTACCGCAGGCCGCAAACGAAAAACATGGGGCGAGAGCGAAACGGATCGGTCGTACTTGTATTTTGTCTTGTGGTTAATTGCGATGCGAATAGCCATAATTCAATTCAATTTATTTAATAAGCGGTGGTTTCTTTTATTATAAAACTGTCGGAAGATAGCAGAATTAGGTATAGGTGTTCTATGCTTTGTCTTAAAAAAGGATAGCTGTATTTTTTATTTTGCCGCTTCCTGTTTAAAATAATTGGTAAAAAAAGTAAATAATTGCGCTAAATTAAATTCCAATTGCTGCGCAAATAAGTGTCTTTATACCCAAAATTCAGTGATATCTTGAATCAACATTCCACATGCATTTTGCGCTAGAACAGGTTAAAAGCTAATTATTCCGGGTACATCTTTTTTCAACGTTTAATTCATAAAATTAGAATCGTCGTCTGTACAATTTTAACGTAGCCGTTCTGTTTAAATCACTGTTCAGTTCCAGTTCGGTTTTGTTATCACCATCGGTTAAAGTAAGTGTGGCAGTATTGGGTGGAATCAACCCTACATTATTCGCAAACATGCTCACTTCGTTAAAAGGAAGGCTATCGTTTAATTGCAAAACAAGTTTTATGGGCAAACGGGAAAGCATTGTTTTCTTCACCACTATTTTATTGTTCACGAATAAACTCACCGAATCGTAATCTATAGCACCATTATCCACAATTTCCAAGGTAATTTCTCTGGATTGCACCCAAATCTCTTTGAAGTAATCTTTTGGTCTGTTTACAAATGCTTTAACGGTGTATTGAGAAGTTTCGTCATTAAATAAGGTATCGGCCTTAGCTGCTTCTTGTGCTTTTTTGGCTTCTGCAAAAATGCTCACATTGTCGGTTGATTTAGAGAAATCAAAGGAAATGTCTGGGCAGGTGTATCGGTATTTTTCATCTGCTACAAACTTCCCGCCCATATACATACCCAACCTAGAAAAGCGAACGATAAACTCCCCACGCATCGAGCATTCTACCCCAATCTTAGTACTATAAGAACTATGCAACATAATTGGGAATGGCTTCAAGACCAGATAACGGGTATCATGGTCAAAATTCCCTTCCACTTCCATGGTAAACAAGCTATCCCTAAAATAGTAATCGAAAGTGCCTTTTACCTGTTTGCCGCTTTGTTTAAGGTTCAGTTCTCCCATGTAGTTATTGGTAGTGCCCTCAGAATTTACCGTACCGCTACTGTACCACAAACCTGTGAGTACATTATCCTGGGCAAAAATCGGATTAGCCAAAAGCCATGTGAAGAATAGTAATGAAACGAATTTCCAGCTAGGGTTCATAAGTTGCGCAAATTAGCCATTCGTTGTTAAGTAGGGTAGAAGGGTGGTGGATTTTAGCAAGTTGTTAGTGATTAGGTATGCTTAATTAATTACGGTTTTAATGGTTTAATGAACTAATTGTAAACAATGGCAATAGCACCGTAATGTGCTAATAAAAAAGCCAATAAAGGATGATATATCAACCACCATTATTGGCCAATTCTTGAGGCATTTTGCATCAACCTCCCGAAAGTTTCAAACTTTCGGGAGGTTTAACTGCTAGGTAATACGATTGTATTTTTTATTTTGTAAGAAATATTATTGACTTGCTACACCGTCCTAACTATCATTAATAGGCACTAAAGGTTCAATTAATGATTACAAGTAGTCGCTTTTTCAAATAGCCCAGAATCCTAAAAATATTTCTGAATATTCAACGATTCGTGCCATTGGAGCAGATGCGACCACTATCTCAATTGGTTGAATTGGGAAAGCATTTAGTCGCGATTCGTGCATTCGAGGCAATTACCCCAGGGAGAACTGAAATATTTAGTTCCTATTTCAATGATATCCCTGCTGTACTGCTTTTACAAAATCGGTTGCTAAATACGCCACCAATTGCCCAGTAGTAGTGGCTACCCGTCCATCATTGGTCTGAACGGCACCTTCGGAAATGTGTAAATAAGCAGGTTGACTATCCAAGGCTGTGAGATTAATGTATTGACGTGCTTGATTTACCGAAACACCAGAGGCAGAGCCATTGCAAGTAAGTGCACCTTCCACCGCGCATAAATCCAACTCAATGCCACAAAGGGTATCGATAGTAAAGTCGGTGGCATGGCTAATGGCTTCTTCAAAAGTCCTTTTCTCATGAAGAAAAATATCTTCAAACGTGATGCAATCCACAAACGGATTGTTCACAATGTCCATCCACACGTTTTGTTGAATCTGGTTTTCATGAAGGCCAATTACACAATATTTTTCCAAATAGCCATCCTCCTCTGCATATCGGAACGCATTGCCATTGTGCCTGCCTTCCAATGGACGATAATCGGCATAAGCATCTAAATTGATGGCATTGATTTGTGCAAAAGGAATAGCACCATTTTTAAACCAACCCTTGGCCGCTCCTTTTATACAGGCATAAGCATTGTTTTGTCCACCACCAATAATAATAGGAAGTTTTTTATTTTGGGTAATGATTTGTACCAGTTGTTCCACCTCATCATCCACCAAATTCACCGCGTGGCGATAGGCATCCGTTTTTTCGTCTAAGGATTGGGCAGAATTTTCAATTAGGTCAGCAACATCAGAAAAATCAAAATGACCAAGCACCAATATTTCCCCACCTTCTAAAAAATCGTTACTCTGAAAGTTTAGCAAAGAACTTAAAAAATGTTGCCACAAAGTTTCTGCACCACCCACGCCCAGATTAGCCCTTACACCAATCGATTCAGCCACACCCACCACCACATAACGCGCCGAGGTTTGTTGCAAAGAATCGTCCAGATCAGCAGGATTTTTAATCACCTGCACACATTCGCCCAATTTGGTTTCAAAGCGGCGGGTTTTGGTGTGCTGAAGCACATCTTGTTTCGAATAAATTGTTAAGTGTTGCATTTCCAAAAAGAGGTTTAGAAAATAAAAGTAAAGGAAATCAATAACCGCTTTACTGATTTTTGTTTTTTCGGGGAAATTGTCCCCACAATCAGGTGCTTTCCCTGTTATTTGTGGGGAAAATCATTCTAATCTGTGGGTACTACAAGGCTGACCATCGTTTCCTCTCCGCGTAATAGCTACTAAACAATTCTTCCAAATCTGTGCTTGAATTGCAGCTTTTAATGGGAGGTTATCTGAACTGTGATTTTTTTGATTTCTTTGATTTTTATGATGGGGATGGGAGCAAATCTTTGTAGCTTACTTTAAGATCATCGTTTCGCACTTTAATTCCATCGATTCGCACTTTAAGACCATCGATTCGCACTTTAAGATCATCGATTCGCACTTTAAGATCATCGATTCGCACTTTAAGATCAACGTTTCGCACTTTAAGATCATCGTTACGTACTTTAAAATCATCGTGACCTACTTTAAGAACATCGGAGCTTACGGCGAAGCAAATTCTACATCTCTACAGGTTTCGATAAGATCAAAAAGCCATTTTTTACACCAAAAACACATGTTTTCAAGGATTTTTGAAATATTTTTCCCATTTCACCGAAAAAACTCAGAAAAAAGTTGTTGGTATCATCAATTCTACTACATTCGCACTATGAATATGTAAACATAACCGGTAAAGAGATTACGCATGGACAAAATAGTTCAAAAAACGGAAACATTAGTTGATAAAATCATCGATTTTTTTGATGATCCCGCTAACAATGGCCCACTTTCTGCGATTGATGATATCAAGAATCCTGTAGTTGAATTAAAGGCATTAAAGCAAGATTACACTGCTGCTGCAAAAATTCAATTGGCTCCTCACACCACAAGGAAAGCAGTGGATAAAGCAAAAAAGGCTTTTGCAGATAAATTGCAGATTAAACTAGACATTGTACATGCAACCGTAAAAAAATCGGGCGATGACAAGTTATTAACATTGGTTGAAACTCCCACCTCTTATATATTAAGTGCTACCAAAGGCGAAGCTTCCATTAAAGCCTCCTTAATTCTTGATGCGCTGGAGAGCAATTTGGGTGTGTTGCTAAAAAATAAGTTGAAGAAGGAGGATATTGATGATTTGAGGGCTTTGTTAACCACCTATGACAATCTCAAAGATTTGCCCCTACAAGCTAGGGACAAAAAGAAAGTAAAGGGAACGAATGTATTAGCTGCTTTAAACAAAAAAGCCAGGGAAATAATCAAGGATTTAAAAATTAGTGTAAGGGGTTATCTAGCAGAGAATACTCTTTTAAGGGATAGTTTTTTGGCTGCGGCTACTGCACCTAAAGCGGCCAAAAAGAGCAATGTTGCAAAAATCAGTTTATTAGATGAAAACGGTAATCCATTTGCTGAAAATGTGAGGGCTTATGATATAAAATCAAAAGCCAAAAAAACACCTTCTTTCAAGGCCAATTCAAATGGTGTAATACTCATTAATGGGCATAAAGTTGGTAAATTTCCGTTTAAACTAGTTATCAAGGGTAAGGCGGATGTGATTATTACTATTGAGTTTAAGAAAGGGGAGACGGTGGAGGTTACGGTGACTATTAAATAGTTTTATTTTCTGGGGTACTACCTATTTTACAAAGAAGGAGCATGTTAGTACAGACATTTTTGCCTTGCTTAAAATGTATTACTGAAACGTGATGATAATATTTTATTCATTATAGTTTTTACAAACGGGATTTAAAAATCCTATTTATCTGATCAGGCAAGATGCGCTACGCTAATATCTCGCCCAGCAGGATAAGATATTTACAATGTATAACTACCCTATAAAAGCGTTTTGTACTAAAGACAACTATTGAAAATTTATAACGGAAATAGATAGATTGTACATTAAAAAAAATTTTAAGTTATCAGTTTTTAGCATAAATATTTGCCTTGTTGGGCGTCATTTTGAGTAACCACAATAAAGTAAAATGTTAGACGAGAAAAATTTCTTTTGGAAAAATTGGCGATTAGGGACAGAATTGCAAGTTTCAGGCTCTTTTATTTATAACGGTTTGCTAACTCTTGACAAAATGGAAAGTTTCTATTATCCAGAAGAATGCTTTGAGTTACTTTATAATTTATCTGTTGGACTTGAAAGACTAATGAAAATTGCTGTTGTATTATTAGAACACGACACAATTAATTCACAAGAAGAATTTGAAAAAACTCTAATTACTCATAATCACTTTGACCTTTTAAATAGAATTAAAAAGAAAAAAGAATTTGTTATGGGCAAGACACACAACAAATTCTTAACTATTCTAGACAGATTCTACAAGTCTGCTAGATATGAAAGATTTAATATTCAGTCAGTTTATAAAGCTCCACAAGATAAAACTCAATTAGTTAATTTTGTTAATGAAGAACTTAATATTGAAATTTGTGCTGACTTTGGAAAAGCAGACTATATTACTAAACAAATTAGAAAATTTATAGGAAAAGTTGTTGGGCACTTTACAAAACAGTTATATGAGATTGTTCGTGAAGAAGCTTTTAGATTAGGAACATTTACATACGAAGTAACATATAACTCAAAGGCGTTTAAAATATATTTAGCAGAAGAATTTGATTTTGATAAAGAAAAATTAGCACAAAGGGAAGTTATGATTTATCTGCTAAAAGCTAGCCATAGCAAAGAGTTTCAAAACTATTTGGAAGGTGTAGAACACCTGAACTTTGAACAAAATCATACAAACAAATACATTGAAAGTATTTTTAATTTCAACATTGATAGACAAATAATAAATGAAATTGAATACTTATATGAAGAAGACAAACCAAATTATAAAAGAGTTGATTATTTAGAAATATTAGGAAGTGACACAGATATTGAATATTGCTCAAAAGATGAAGATTTTGAATTTTAAAAGAGATAAACGAAAGCTCAACATTAGGGTTGGCATTATTGGAGCTTGAAGAATATTGCCTCATTATTTGTTCTTTATTGTACTTCAATTCGGGCTGGAAGTTATAAATTTGACTTATGAATAAAACATCAGCAATTTTGCAATTATTGGGCTTCAGATATGGGCAGACGGAATGCTAATTCCCCAACTAAAGCCAAGCCCTTTTTCGTTGTGCGTAATTTCAGACATCGTTTTAACCTAATCGGAAGTACTTCCAAGACTTATTTACATTAATCTACCAATATGCCTGAAGAAAACAACAATAGTAAATTTGAAGAGCATAAACAAAATGATTTACCTGAAAATCATGAAAGTGAAAAAGCACTTACTAATACGAATGACGAGATTATAGAGAACGTAATAGAATTTACACCCGAACGTGAAGCTAATAATACCGAAAACGTTGTAAATACAGATGACCAAAATGCAAAAACAAACGTTAATGAATTAAGCAATAAACAAGAAAAAACTAAAAACTCTTATGTTTCTTCTGAAAATATCAGTTTATCATCTATAGCTAAGGCTTTTATTTTTCTATTATTATGGTTTCCTGTTTTATTGGTATTTTTTGGACATTATGGTTTAGCTAGACTGTTAGTGAGCATTTATAAGCAAGTTTATTTTGTGATTATTTCTGTAATACCAATTATAATATTTCTTTTTCTTCTTAGCAGTATTCAAAATAATTCTAAAAAATATAAAGGTTGGAAATCGTCACTTCTTATATTTTGTAATTCCACTCCAATCGTAAAAGAATTATTTAAAGCAGCAACAGTTATAGTAGACCCATTTAAAGTTTACAAAGATCATCTTAAGAAGAATCTAAAATGGTTTGGAGCAATTATTTTTTCTGTTTTTTTAATGAATATGGATAAGCCGATACTATCAAAATTAAAATTACCCCCTGAAAAAGAAACTGCAGCTGCTTCAATTTATATGAGCGAAATGATGTTGCCATTAACATCAACAGATACTGTTGCATCAATTCGAAATCTATCATTAGTTGAATATATAATTGACACATTAAGAATTTACAAGCCGAATTATTTCGACCTTTATTTAAATAAAACAAATTCAAAAGTGTTGAGGGAAGTATTTTATGAAAGGTTTGCTGAGAAACCACAATATGAATATCTATCCGAAAGATATTGCACAGGACTATCTATACTACAGCTAATTTTAGAACATGATTTTAAAATCAAAACTTCAGATGATATAAGGAAATTATTAGGTAATGCTCCGCAACCAATTAAAGACGCATTTGAAAAAGCCACAAAAAAAGAAGAATTTAGTTTGACATTGTTCTTACTTGAGAACTTAATAACCGTAACCGTAATAGTGGCAATTGGTTTTTATTTTGGGTTAGTAAAGTCAAAAAGAAAGCGAGATATAAAAAAGAGCATTGCTGCTTGTGCATATATGTTTGCAGCAGTTTACTTATTTTACACTATTGTGTTTGCTGTTTTGGGTAAAGTAACATACCTGTTTATCGCTGTTGTGTTTTCTTTTCTTCTAAGTGTTTTATATACCCAAGTTTGGCTACTGGTTGTTCTTCCAACTATTATGAAAATATCCCCTGTGAGAACATTTTTTTTTGGAAATATCGGTTTTATTCTAATTCAAATTGTTGGTTTAATTCTTGAAAATTATTATTGGAATTTAAATTTAATATAGTTAGAAAACTACGCACAATAACAAGTTTTTCGTTGTGCCCGAAGGGCATGTCATGAAAACTATGTTGAACGAAACTGATGCATTTTCGGGGGACTTTATATTATGGGGTTTTCAACTGACGCATTCTATGTCAAAAACCAAATTTTAAGATGCATATTTTAGAGTATTTACATAAGGAGTACCTCTTTGCACTGTGGCAAATACCCTTGCAATTAGTTTACACTTTATGGCATTCATTACCAGCATTGCATTCTTCCCTTCTTCTATTTTCCCAGCTGGTGCGAGCGTGTCGCTCGTACCCTTCGCTAAGTTCTTTGCTCCGCTGGTGTACGTCAAATCAGCTTTCAGCTAGTGAGAACTTGTTGTTTATGCTATTTGCTTAGTTCTTCGCTATGTTATCTGGTTGGTGAGTATATGCGAACTAGAACAAATGCATAATATTGTTGACGCTAGATGCGTACACAAACTTTGCCTTTAGGGATTGTGATTGTTGCGTTGCTGTGAATTATCAGGATAGCAAAGGGGTTTGTGCAATAGATTTAGAAGTTGCTTGTAGCTTGCTCTAGCCTTATTAGAGCTAAGTGAATAGCACGAGCTAAAACCTTGCGCTAGCAGGGAATAAATTGTAAAGGGTGCGATCGATTCTGTTTGGTATTAATTCCTTTTTAGCTATATATTCGATGTCCTATAAAAATCCTTTATTTTCAGTTTTATGAATAATACTTTAGCCATCCTTTATCTGTTGCTTGTTTTGTTTTTCGGTGCGATCTTTGGCAAAGATGCAATTTCGCAAGAGGCATTAAAGCCAACTATCCGATATAGCCCTCATAACAACGATAAGGAACCATATACCGTTCAGCAAACGGACGATGGCGGGTATATCATGGCAGGAAAGATTGCTTCTGACCGCTTTGTTGATACGGTTTGCGAGTTTCATATCGATGGAGAAATCATGGAATTTTTGATTAGGCATCCTGATGTGTGGATTGTAAAGACCAATAAATCGGGCATGGTAGAATGGGAAAAGAGCTATGGAGGAAAATTTTCCGATTTAGCCAAATCGATTGTCCAAACGGTTGATGGTGGCTACATTGTGGCGGGGACTACATATTCCGAGGATTGGGGCTTGTCGAAAAACAACGGCAATGGTGATGGGTTGGTTATGAAACTAAACCGGAACGGAGGGTTGGAATGGCAAAAATTGTACGGGGGGAAAGAGTACGACGGATTTGATGTCATTTTACCAGTAGGTAAGCGGGGATATATGGTTGTGGGTACGACCACTTCAACTGAGGGAGATGTTAAAAGAAAATTGGATAGCAAAAACAATAGTGCATGGGTAGTACAAATTGATACCGAAGGAAAAATTGTTAGTCAGCAATTATTCGAGGTTACAAATGGCTTTGAAAGTTCCAAAATGGCCTCATCGAGCGATGGTGGTTTTGTGCTAGGGATAAACAAATATTGCGATAGTGCAAATGGGCAGAAGCATAAGGATTCGGTTTTTTTAGCCAATGGCGAAGTAATTTCCAGAATATTGCATTCAATAAAAGCCATCAAACTGTCAAAAGATGGTACATTGGTTTGGCGGCAGGAAATTTTGGAAGATGGATATTCCCTAGATATTTCGAGCGTTGCGCGGTCCGAAAAAAAAAATGGGTACTTGTTGGGTTGTACTATTAGGCCCTACTATGGTAGCAATACTGGGAATATTTATGGCAGTTTAAATAATGCCCTAATTTTAAAGCTGGCAGGAAATGGGCAGCAACTATGGAAGTGCGCATTAGATAGTACCGATAAAAATTATACCTATTCAATAGACGTACAACCAATAAAAGATAATGGATGTGTTGCGATTTGGCATCTATTGGAAAGACGATTGATTGCAGACAGTATGCTTGATTCAATGAAAGTATTTGATGTGGATGGTAATTTTTTGCGCTACCATTTACAAAAAATAAGACGCAATGTGTACGATACGATATCTAACATTGACTGTGTCGTAAAAATCGATAAAAATGGAAAAGTGGAATGGCGGAAAAAATTTCCCAGATATGGTAAGAAGGACGACGAATTGAACAGCAACATCATAACAACAAACGATGATGGTTTTTTGATATTGTCGAACAGATACAATAAAAATGAGGACAATAACAATAGCTATCAAGCCACTCCACTGTTGAAAAAACTTGATAGTAAAGGAAATGAGGAATGGATAGCGCAAATGAAGTAGACACCCCATCAACTGGCGCTAGTGTTCAGCGAAGCTGGTCACCAGTGTCAAATAAATAAACCAGTTTGTAACTGGCATTCGCTAAGATAAAATCCCTGATAGCCTTAGTCTTCCAAAAAAATGAACGATTGGCGTATGTCTCCCGACTACGTCATTGCGTCTGTAAATCTCCTGATTTGCAATCTGAAATTAGCGCAAGAGTTCAGCTTTAACAGGTCACTCGTGCCAAATAAATAAACCCTTTTGTAACTAGCATTCTCTAAGATAAAAACCTCTTTAATATCCCTAGTCTTCCAATTAATGAACAATCAACCCTAGCTGTTCCAGATTTTAAGAAGGGTAGATAAATGGGAGTTCCAAATCCCATTGAATTCTTGCCCCCAACTATGTAAAACTGATCAAAATTTCCCAGATGGGCGATAAGTTACGAAGAGCATCTCAACTAAACAGAAAATAGGAATTTCTAAGTCTCATTAGCTTAGATCTTTTTTTTTCCAGTTTGGGCTGAACGTTATAAATTTGACTTTTAATACAACTATTGCAATCATTGGGCTTCACAAATAGGCTGACGGAATGCTAATTCCCCAACAAACCCCAAGCCTCTTTCGTAAGGTACAAATTCAAACCACTTAAAAACAAAAAAATGAATTTATTAATCTTTAGAATTTTTTCCGCGGTACTACTAATATGTCCATTAATTGGGTATTCCCAAATTCTAACTAACAGCACAAATATTAGCATAACAAAAACTTGGTCATCGAATACAAGTGGATACACTTACCCAATAAGCATAACGGTTCCTAGTGGTTCCGTTCCACAAGGTGGGTTTCCAGTATGTATATTACTTCATGGTAATGGCTCACAGAACTTAGGGAAATTGGCTGGGCCTCCTATGCTTAGTCAAAACCAATTTGGTTCTGTGTTAAATTGTCATATTCTAGTAGCTCCAACTGGATTTGAAAATAGTTGGAATATTTGCGCTGAAAACAGCGATGCACCAGATGTTGAAATGATAAATGACTTGATAAATAATTTACAAACTTACACAAATGTTAATCCAAAAAAAATCAGAGTTTTAGGCACATCAAATGGTGCTGGTCTAGCCAATCGGATTTTTATAGAAAATAAAAATTCTGGATTAGATATTGTTTGCGCTGTTGTTTCTCCTCTAAATGATTTTCAATATCATTCTGGCAACTTTTATAAACCAAGTGGTATAACCGACGCTAAAAGTTCATACTGTGGCTACGATGTTGTTGCGAGTCCTTTAGCGACAAGAAAATATTTGAGTATAAGCAATGCAAACGACCCAATAATTCCATATTTAGGAGGCACTTCTGTTGTTGGGGCTAACTTTTTACCAGCCGAAACTGCTGCCTTTAATATAGCAACTTTCAAAGGTTATAGTGGTAGTATATTAACTTCTGGTACAACGATGGGCAGTCCTGCAATAACTGAATATTCTTATTTATCTGGAAATGTGGTACATATAAAAGGAACTGCAGGACATGCAGCAGATGCAACTGAAAAGGGCTATATTAAGGGTTATTTTTCAAACTGTGTTGCACTGCCCATAGTGCTTTTATCGTTTTCCTGTAAGAGGACGCAACAAGGAATTTTATTGAATTGGAGTACTGCAAATGAAGTTAATTCCAGTAAATTTATTATCCAACAAAGCATAGATGGTAGTGAATTTAATAGCATTGGTACAGTAAAAGCAATAGGCAGTGGGTCCAATAGTTATGAGTTTACAGATAACAACCCTGCAAATGGCATCTATTACTACCGCTTGCAGATTATAGATAAAGACGGTAGCAGCAGTTATAGTAAAGCGGTAAGTGTAAACTTTGGAGACCAAGAATTCTTGTCAATCAGCCCTAACCCTGTAAAAGATTTTGCTATAATCAATTTTAG
This sequence comes from Chitinophagaceae bacterium, assembly GCA_027486835.1. Taxonomy (GTDB): domain Bacteria; phylum Bacteroidota; class Bacteroidia; order Chitinophagales; family Chitinophagaceae; genus Parasediminibacterium. The sequence continues at coordinate 61,563 of JAIXOJ010000144.1, read as the reverse complement.
CAAAACGGTGGACAAAGCAACCATTGCAGTTTATGACATTACAGGGAAAACTGTCCTGACTCAAGCGATTAATAGTACAAACGCTTACAAGCTTAACACTCAAACTTGGACAAACGGGGTTTATAAGATAACAGTACATACAACCAGAGGCATCTTTAATGCAAAGCTTTTGATAAACAAATAGGAAGTCAGCGGGCGGAAAGTGTGCCATGAATCAAACCTAACAGCTCATTTGCTCGGAGGGAAGAATGTCGAATAAAGATGATTGTAGGTCTTTTCGCAGAAAGAAATGTTCCGATAGGCATCTCACCTGAGGCCGTAGTCTCAACTGGCGCCAGTGTTCAGCGAAGCTGGTCACTAGTGTCAAATAAATAAACCAGTTTGTAACTGGCATTCGCTAAGATAAAGCATTGCATAGCTATCAAAAGATGATACAAAAAGTAAAGGCATTTTAGAAATAGATTTGGATTAATAAATCCTGTTAGCCGTAGTCTTTCAAAAAAATAATGATTGGCTTTTGTCTCATGACTACGAGTGTGTGTGTACAAATCTCTTGAATTGCAATCGCTAAGGTTATTAAAAATTAATTTGTAGCTCTTGAAATTAGTTTAGAGATCCATTCGCTTTAAATCTTCGCTCTGTAATAATCCCCATGAGATTCTCAATCATTCAATAAATGATTGAGAATATTATTTTGTTGTTGAATGATTATTCAAAAAGTTTTTGAATAATCATTCAACTCCTATCATGCTAACAAAATACCATGCATTTTTAGTTTAAGTCGCAAAAAAAATAAAATATGAATGATTTTTTTAGAGGCATTAAGTTTATTTACTTCATTATTTTATCCTTAGGAATGATTTTTTGTCTTGGTACCAATCTATATAAAGGTTTTGTATCAGAACCAAGTTTTGAGAAGAATCATGTATTAGGCTTGGCATTTGCTGAAAAAGGGGTTGCAATAGGTTTTCATAAGTCAAAATCTACTCGACCTTATTCTTACTCATTCAATGCAAACATGTACATTGGAATAAATAAAGCAACACAAAATCTTGTTACGTACAATGCTGAGGGAAATATATTTTTTTACGTTGGGTTGGGTGACACTTGTGGTAATATCTCAAAACTAAATCGCCTTTTAATTGACATCGAAACTGATTCGCTTTTTAATCGAATTATTAGACAATCAGTGTATATCCCTGTAATATATGACTCAACCAATATTCATTCAGGTTACATGCTCATTACAGAATCAGATTTTCTCAAATACAAATACAGAAGGGACGATGTAAAATTGCAATTTGGTTTAGATTCCACCGCTTGGAAACAATACGATTTATTATGTGGATTGCTTGACAAACTTGAATCTAAGGGTATTTGTGGCCTATATGATACGTTACATACTATTTCATTAAATGAAAAATAACCTATTGGTTCCGCTGGGCGAGATGTTAGCGAAGCGCATCTCCCCGCTGGCGCACGTCAAATCAACTCGCTCCCGCACGCGTGCCGCGTGTGGCTTCGCTAAGATAATACTCCGCCAAGAAAAAAATGTGATTACAAACACCCCCCCCGCTGACGCACGTCAAATCAACTCGCTGCTCCCGCACGCTTGCCGCGTGTGGCTTCGCTAAGATATTACTCCGCTGGAAGAAATGTTCCGCAGGACATCTAGCATAAACAGATAAATGAGATTTCCAAATCCAGCTTGGCGTGAAGTTAGCAGAGTGCATCTCCTACTACAGATAATAAAAATATGCTAATTCCTCTTCGCTGTAATAAGCATGCCACTTATAACATTCGCTTAAATCATTTTTTTATGGAATTATTTCTTTTTATTGGGCTAATTGGTATCAATTGAAAATGAGATAAATTCAATTTGGGATTGCTTGCTAACTAAAGATCAAAATTACCATATCGGTAACTTTCCTTAGTTTTGACAAAATTTATTCGTTGAGGGTAATAGCCAAGAAAATACTTAGAGATTTTTGGGGAAAGCATAATGACTGTGAACAACAGTTGAAGTCTTGGTATCAAGAAGCTTCAAATGCTGAATGGAAAAATACGCACGAGATTAAGTTAGAATACATTTCTGCAAGTATTATTGGAGACAATAGAGTGGTGTTTAACATAAAAGGCAACACATACAGACTGATAATTAAAATCAATTTTGACTATCAAATGATTTGGATTAGATTCATTGGCACACACGGAGAATATGATAAAATAAATGCAAAAACAATTTAAAATGAAAATCAAGATTATTAAAACCCAGGAGGATTATGATTTAGCAATGGCAAGGCTTGAAACATTGTTTGATGCTAAAAAAGGAACATCGAAAGGAGATGAATTAGAGCTATTGACATTGCTTATTGAAAAGTATGAAAACGAACATTTTCCTATCAACTTACCAGACCCAATTGAAGCAATAAAATTTAGAATGGAGCAATTGGGTTTAACACAAACTGACCTTGCAGAGGTTGTTGGACATAAAAGTAGGGCAAGTGAATTACTCAATAGAAAAAGAAAGCTTTCTTTAGAGATGATTCGACAGTTGCATAGCAGTTGGCATATTCCAACAGAAGTATTAGTACAAGCATACTAAAAAAATGAGATTGCCAGTTGGGCGATCTGTTCCGAAGGGGCATTTCTTCTGAACAGATAATTGGGATTTCCAAATCTCCGCTGGCGCACGTCAAATCAACTCGCAGCTCCCGCACGCGTGCCGCGTGTGGCTTCGCTAGAATGCTACTCCGCTGAAAGAAATTTTCCGCAAAGTGTTTCGCCTAAACAGATAATTGGAATTTGCAAATCTCATTGCTTGACATTTTACAATTACATTGTGTTTTCTCACGACTACGTCAAGTTGTCCGCAAATCTCCCGTTTTGCGTTTTGATACTAGCAGAATAAGCAAATACCTAATTGGATCTAGTTGGGTATTTTTATACCTTCGTAAAAAGTCTAAAACAATCATATTTATGACTAAAAAATTGGTACGCTTCGATTGGGCATTGAAAAAATTGCTTCGTAATAAGGCAAACTTTGACATTTTAGAAGGTTTTTTGACTGAGTGCTTCGGTTTGAAATTAAAATTGAAAGTATTTTGGAAAGCGAGGGTAACAAGCAAGACGAATATGATAAGTATAATCGAGTGGATATTTTGGTAAAGTCTGCTAGTGGTGAATTGATGTTGGTAGAAGTTCAAAACGACTCCGAAATTGACTTTTTTCAACGAATGTTGTATGGTGTTGCTAAGTTAGTAACAGAATATATTAAAGAAGGAGAACCCTATGGCACGATAAAGAAAATTTACTCTGTCAATATTGTTTATTTTGGTTTAGGACAAGGGGAAGATTACGTATATGAATACAAAGGTGAGTTTATAGGTATGCACGAAAATGATGTTTTGCTGCCCACCACTTTACAAAAACAAGATTTCAAAGTAGAAAAAGTATCAGATATTTTTCCAAAATATTACATTCATAAAGTAAACAACTTTAATGATGTAGCCAAAGACACCCTGGACGAGTGGATTTATTTCTTAAAAAACAGCGAAGTAAAGGACAATTTCAAAGCGAAGGGTTTAGATAAGGCAAAAGAAAAAATGCAGTATGAAAATTTGACTGAGGAAGAAAAGAAAATGTACAATCGCTTTCAAGAAAATAGACGAATTGAAAATAGTATGCGTTATACAGCAAAACAAGAAAAAGCAGTTGAAATAGCAATGAGTCTATTGGAAATACCGCTCTCTAACCAAGAAATTGCTAAGCACACAGGTCTTAGTTTTGAACAAATAGCGCAACTGCGTAACCAAAAACAGTAAGTCTGTACACTGCCAGACGAAATATTCCGGAGTGTATTTCATTTAAAACTAGTAAATAAATAAAAATGTAATGAAAAAATTAATATTCAATTTGTTATTTCTTATGGTAACATTCTTCTCATCAGGTCAGGTTAACCAAATCGAGGAATTAAAACGTTTAATTGGTCAAAACCAATGTGAAAAGGGGCTTGAAATAATCAGTGATTTAATTGCAAAAAAGAAAGCAACTAATCTTGTTTATTTTTATAAAGCAAGTTGCGAGCAAGAAAAAAAATTATTTGAATCTTCAATAGTTTCCGCCACAAGCGGACTAGAAATAACAAACAAATCAGACTCTTTATATCCTAGCCTTCTTTTATTACGTTTTTTATCCTACGCAAATGCTGGGAAATTAGATTTGGGTATTGTTGACAATGAAACTTTAGTAAAAGCGTTTCCAAAAGAGATCGGTTATTTGCTCAATTTATCCTTTTTGTATGGGGAAAATAATCAATTTAGTGATTGTTTAAGGATACTTCAAAAAGCATTGACTATTGATTCTTTAAATGTATCTATCATTAATAATCTCGCCTATTAAACAAACGAAAAAGGAGACTACCAAGCTGCAATTAATTACGCTACTAAAGGACTAACACTCACAAAAGATTCCGCATGGATTGCTTCCTTATTAAATAGTTTGGGATTTGCAGAGGCGAAGACAAGTTCTATCGAAAAAGGGCTTCAAAAAATAAAAAAATCAACTACTTACAAACCAAACAATCCCTTCGCCTATTTCAATTTTGGTCTTATCTACCTCGACAAAAAAGAAAATATGGAAGCGTGTAGGAATTTTAAAATTGCTTATCAATTAGGAGGGATTAACATGACTGAAGAATATTTAAAAAAATATTGCAATTAATTAGTCTGTTCTGTATTGTCTTCAAAATTATTGTTGTTTAGCATAGTATCCATTTTAAGTCAAAGTTTCTCTAAAACTCGTCGTTTTAACCTAGCACATTTGATGAGTGAAGTTTGTCAATAGTCGCTTTAGAGAATAAACCCGAGTTTATAACTGGCAATTGATAGGATTTAATCCGATGTATATCAGATTCCACAACAATATTGCGAAGCTTAAATGTTTGATTGTAAAAGGGTAAAACTTTTTGCTAAATCACTAGCTAGAAAATTGCTTACAAGTATTTATTTTTACGGCTCAGCACCTGTTTATGCATCATTCAAACTAAAAGGGATAAAAAAGGATAGTTAAGTAATAAAGAAAAATTACTATGAAATTTACGAAAGAATTTGTATTGGGTTTATTTGAGTCGAAAAAAACGGAGCCAGAAAAAGTAGATGAGTTTTTAAACGGCCTAACCGATAAGGAACACATTGAATTAATGGAGGTAATAAAATCTTTAGCTAACGATATTCCTACCGAGTATCATAATGACGAGTTAAGGAAAAACCTTGCAGTCCTGGATAAAAACATCGCTATACTGGAAGAAGGAATAGTAGATGCTGAAATAAAGGAAATGATGGACGATGTTGAGCTTGATGCTCTGGCAAAACAAAGGCATATAGCCTACATGGATTTAAAAAATGAAGTAAGGAGAAAACTGCTAGAGAATCCTGCAAGCCCCGAAGCAAAATCAATTGCGAACCTAATTATAAAAACAGAAAAAGAGCATAAGAATTATAATGAAGCCGAGTGGACAGAAGTATTGCATTTGTTAGGGCCAGAAAATGTACCTGCTGCTCCGAAGCCAATTGTTGAAGAAACACCACCTATTGAGGAAATAAAGAAGGACGTTAAATCACCCTATGATAGACCGCCCCTTACACGTAATCAAATATTTTTAAAGCTAGATAAGATTAAGTTCAAAGCTGATGAATTAGAACATTTTATGAGTACCAAAGGCACTACCAGAGAAGAATTTTGCATTGCCGTGCCCATGCTATTTTCAATGTATGAAGGCACTAAACAATACAAAACAAACAAACAATTCAGAGAGGAAATAATAAAGCAGAAGAAAATACAATACGAAATAGTGGCTGACTACACCGAAATATTTAAAAGACAAAAAGAACGGGAGGAGGCGGAAAAAGCTGCAAAAGAAAAAGGGGCAGAAGCGGTTGAAGAGATAACCGATAAGTTGAAGGATCAATTAATGTTGGAGCCAAATAACGAGTCCATAAAAAAAATGATTAGAGATATTATTGCCTTGCAAAAGGAATTTCACATTTACGATGAAGATTACTGGGAAGATATTTTACACTTGTTATAATACATTTATCCCAATAATTAAATTAAAAACTCCTAAATATGGTATGACACCAATTGAGCAACAAATTATTGATACGTGATTTATCAATCATAGAACTAATTTTTATGCACATTAACTCTTTAACAGTAGAAGCATCAAGTTATACAACCTCAAAGCATTGCGGGGGAACAATTAGATACCATCGTGGAAATATATTACTAACACTACAATTGGATGGCTATAAATTAAAAAAGTTATGGCAATATGGAAGTTAGGAATGGAATAAGATTTAAGCTAAGCTATTCCACAGCGCGAATTCTTCCCCCAAAAAGTATAGCCTAAACAAATAATCGAGCTTTCCGAAACACACTCGTTTAGGTTTTCACTTTTTCAAATAATAGCAGGATCAGTACTCTCATTATTTTGGATATCAGAAACATCAATCATTTCCTTCGCAACTCAAGCTAAATGTTTGTTTGTAGCTCAAGGTTTGAAGTATAGCCTTTAAAAAAGTTATTACAAAATAGTGATTAATGCATTGTAACCATACGCCTTTTTTGTTACACCCTCTAACTAAATATCTACATCTAACTTACTAATTTCCAAATCGTTCCTCCTATACCTAATAGAAACCTTATTTTGCACCAATCAATTGCTGAATATTTTAAGTAGTTGCCCTATTTTAACATCATTTACACCCCATTTAATTATTTCTGAACAACTATGCCTCAGGTTATTCAACTAAAAATTTCCCTTTCGGACTCAGATCCGCTTATCTGGCGTACATTATTGGTTGCGAAGGATACCACATTCTTCGATTTGCACAATATTATTCAAGCGGCCATGGGATGGGAGAACGCCCATTTATTTGAATTTAAATTTAAGAACCAACGAATAGGGGAGGTGGGTGAAGAAGACGAAGAGGAGGAAGAACGTGAAATCTTAGATGCTACAAGTATAGAGCTGGGTGATGTGATTAAAGATCAAAAATGCAACTTTACGTACCTGTATGACTTTGGTGATAGCTGGGAACACCAAATTAAAGTAATGAAATTTCCTGATTTTGATCATGCTCTCAAATACCCATTGTGCATAGCAGGAAAAATGAGTGCCCCACCAGAAGATTGCGGTGGCATCGTTTCATTCTATGCCAGTTTGGAGATATTAAACAATCCCAATCACCCCGCACATGCAGATTTGTTAGAATGGTATGGGGAGGAGTACAACTATGAAGCTTTCGATTTAGAAGAAACCAATAAGCGGTTACGAATGGTATAAGTTAATTCGCATTAGGCGCTTATTTGAATACTAAGTTGCTTGATAATAAGACAAAAATGCCTAACGCTTTGGCAGTATGGTTAAACCATCCTTGTTCCAATTTCCCTTTAAAAGTTAGAAAGGAATCACAGCTTATTTAACCTGCAAGTAAAATGTAAGCAGGCTTTTGCTTGAATTGCTGCACATTTGCAACTAGCTGTATTTGCCATGTAAACGTATTGAGATTGCCAAAACCATTGCCATCCGATTGATTACATTTTCATGTAAATAGGCTTTTTATAACGAATAAAATAAATGTACTTTTATGCTAAAGATGACACAAACCATGCGTTGGTTCGGGCCTAATGACCCTGTAAGTTTATCAGATATTAAACAGGCTGGATGCACAGGTGTAGTTACCGCTTTGCACCATATACCCAACGGTCAGGTGTGGACGGTAGAAGAAATTACTACCCGTAAACGAATTATTGAAGAAGCGGGTTTAGCTTGGGATGTGGTGGAGAGTGTTCCAGTACATGAGGACATAAAAACCCAAAAAGGCGATTATCATACTTATATTAAACACTATCAGCAATCCCTTAGAAACCTAGCTGCTTGCGGAATCAAAACGGTCACGTACAACTTTATGCCAGTACTCGACTGGACACGTACAGATTTAAGTTACACTTGCGAAGATGGTAGCAAAGCCCTTCGGTTTGAGAAATCAGCTATGATTGCTTTTGATGCCCTCATTTTAAAACGCCCGAATGCAGAAGCTGATTATACCCCAGAAGAATTGGAAAAAGCCCAAGCCAAGTTAGTTTCAATGACCGATGATGAAAAGCAATTGCTTCAACGCAACATCATTGCGGGTCTTCCGGGCAGCGAAGAAAGTTTTACACTAGAAAAATTTCAAGCAGCTTTAGACACTTACGAGGGCATTACTGCCGAAGTATTGCAGCAAAATTTGATTTTCTTTTTACAGCAAGTAACACCAGTAGCTGATGCAGTTGGGGTTAAATTGGTGATACATCCAGACGATCCTCCCTACGCCATATTCGGATTACCTAGAGTGGTTAGTACTGCTGCACATGTGCAAGCGCTTTTTGATGCGGTACCAAATGAAAGCAATGGATTGTGTTTCTGCACGGGTTCTTTTGGCGTAAGGGCCGATAATGATTTGCCAGCGATGGTGTTGCAATTTGGCGAGCGTATCAATTTTGTACATCTCCGCAGCACCCAGCGCGATGAAGAAGGGAATTTTTATGAGGCCAACCACTTAGAAGGCAATGTAAACATGTACGGAGTTGTAAAAGCCTTGGTACAAGTGATGCAAGGTCGCCAATTGTCCATCCCCATGCGTCCAGATCACGGCCACCAAATGTTGGACGATTTAAAAAAGAAAACCAACCCGGGTTATAGTGCCATTGGCCGTTTACGCGGCTTGGCCGAATTGAGGGGTTTAGAATTAGGTATAGTTTGCTCAATGTTAGAGAATTGGGGCTGAATGTTTTATACGGTGAAATCAAAATTTAGTGTATTGATTTCGCCCACAATGCAATATATTGACAATTAAAACGAAGGGGTAGGCACTATCAATACCCCTTCGGTATTGTTCAGTGGTCAAAAAAATGGAAAGTAACAAAACTTGATGTTGTATGGAGATAAAGCGCAAGAACAGGCAAAGTAAAATATTGGTATCGTACATTTTGTTGTTTGTCGTTTTCATTATTGCATTTACAGCCAAGAGATTAACGGGGCCAGCATCGGTAAAGCCAGGGTCATTGGCCGTCCAACCACAGGAAAAAGAACCGCCACCATTTCAGTGGGATTCGGCAGCAATATTTTATTCCAAGCACGCTCGTTGTAGAATGGAGTGTAGGCATATTACTGAGGAAGAAGTGAAAGAAATTTTACACCACCCTTTTGTCAATTATAAAAAAAGCCAGCTTGACGACAAAGGGGAATGCAAAAAGCGTTTTGCTTTGGAAGGTTACACTAGCATGGAGCACCAGCATATCCGAATCATAGCAGCACCTTGTGGCAACGACAAACTAACGGTGATCACCTGTATAGATCTAGAACAAAATTGGCCCTGCAATTGCGACACTTCTAAAGCTCCCTATGCTTGGTAAGGAATAATAACTCAAAATGAGGTAGTGGTAGAGCACAGAAAACGGATAGCAATAGTAGAATACTAATGCTTTTTCAGGATGACAATTTGTTGGTAAATACCATGAAACATAGATTTTGCTGCCAATTTTCAAACAGTATCTTCGCCCGCTTATGAATAAAGAGGTAGTTTTAAGTGGAATACGCCCAACGGGATTCTTGCACTTGGGTAATTATTTTGGGGCAATGCGCAATTATGTGCGCATGCAAGACGAGTATAATTGCTATTTTTTTGTTGCCAATTGGCACAGCTTAACTACCCATCCCGACACTAAAGCATTACATGCAGCCGTAAACAGGGTTATAGCAGAAAATGTTGCCTGTGGATTAGACCCAGAAAAAGTGGCTTTTTACGTACAAAGTGATGTACCAGAAATAGCGGAATTGTATCTATATCTTAATATGCTCGCCTACAAAGGGGAGTTAGAAAAAACCGCCACTTTCAAGGATAAAGTACGATTGCAGCCCGAAAACGTAAATGCTGGATTACTAACTTACCCGGTACTACAAGCAGCAGATATTTTAATTCATCGTGCAGTTAAAGTACCCGTAGGCAAGGATCAAGAGCAACATTTAGAAATGGCAAGAAATTTTGCTCAAAGGTTCAATCATCGTTATGGTACAGTATTTCCAGAACCTTATGCTTTTAATTATGGTGGCGAGCTAGTAAAAATTTTAAGTTTAGATGGCAACGGAAAAATGAGTAAAAGTGAAAACCAACTAAACACAATTTATCTCGCAGATAGTGATGAGTTGATACGGAAAAAAATAATGAAAGCCAAAACAGATCAAGGGCCATTAGAAACAAATAGTGTTAAACCAGAGTATATTGATAATCTTTTTACGCTGCTAAAACTCGTTAGTCAACCCGATGTTGTAAAAAATTTTGAGGATGATTTTAATGCCAGCAGCGAAGGGAATTGTATCATCAGATACGGTGATTTTAAAAAACAATTGGCAGAAGATATGATTCAATTTGTAGCTCCCATAAGAGAAAAGGCCATCGCCATCGAATCTGATAAGGTTTTGCTAGCAAAAATTATAAAGACAGGTGCGGAAAAAGCACGAGTTAGTGCTGCAGCTACCCTTTCCGAAGTAAGAAATGCAATAGGGTTAGTCTATTAATTTAACTCAATACAACTAGTGTTTTTAATAAGAATAGTTTGGATGCAAATGCAGCCAATCTTTATAAATTGTAATCATCCTTCCCTATTTGGTAAAAAAATTCTTGCAAATAGGATAAGTCAATAATAAAATAATTTTTATGAGTACGCAAAAACCTTTGCATATTGCCATTGCTGGAAATATTGGTGCGGGCAAAACCACACTTACTGAAATGCTCAGTAAGCAGTTTAAATGGATTCCCCAGTATGAAGATGTAGATCACAACCCTTATTTGCTTGATTTTTATGAAGATATGCCCCGTTGGAGTTTTAATCTACAAATCTATTTTTTAAATAGCAGGCTAAAGCAACTACTTGAGATAAGAAGGGGGGTAGATACCATTGTTCAAGACAGAACCATCTATGAAGATGCCAACATTTTTGCGCCCAACCTTCATGATATGAACTTAATGAGCAAGCGTGATTTTGAAAACTACTTTACCTTTTTTCAAACACTTAAATCAATGGTGCAGCCGCCAGATTTATTGATCTATTTGAAAGCTTCAGTGCCCACTTTGGTGCATCAAATTCAGAAAAGAGGCAGGGATTACGAAGAAAATATTCGACTTGATTATTTACGCAAACTAAACCTGTATTACGATAAATTTATTGAAGAGTACAAAGAAGGACCTGTAATGATCATTGACTGCGATAAAAACAAGTTTGCAGAAAACAATGAACATTTTGGTGAGATTATTCGAAAAATTGAAAGCCAGTTTTATGGCCTCTTTTAATTTATTGTTTGATTTTAAATGAAAATATTGTGGACTTATCAAAATAATAGGATTTTGATAAGTCATTTCAACATTAGAAAGCCCCACTTTTCGCTACTGTGTTTGCCCAAATACGAGAATATTACCAAAGGTTAGCTCCCGAAATAACAGATGAAGAATGGGAGGTTTTGGAAAACATGTTGACTTTTAAATCGCTACAAAAAGGTGAGTTTCTTATCAAAGAGGGAGAAGTATGCAACCATGTTTCGTTCATCAGTTCTGGATTATTAAGAATGTACATGAATTCCAACGGATTAGAAGTTAGTTTAGGGTTTGTAGGAACCAATGAATACATCTCATCTTATGAAAGTTTTTTAACTCGAAGCCCCTCCCTCGAAAATATTGATGCGATAGAAAACACTACATTGATACAATTAAATTTTGATAACATGCAAATATTGTACAATAAAAAACCAATTTATCAGAAAGTAGGCAGAAAGATTGCGGAACAATTGTTTATTTGGTTGAATCAGCGTTCATCTGCCCTACTATTATTAACGCCAGAGCAACGTTATGACCAGATGATTGAAAACAACCCATATTTATTGCAATCTGTACCTCAGTATATGTTAGCCACCTATATTGGTATAACACCCAGGCATTTAAGCAGAATTAGAAAGCAGAAACTAGGCAAATAATTTTGGAAATTAATCCAGCATTTAATTGGAGTTTTATTAAATCGGAAGATTACCAGCTTTAAGGGTTTATCAGCGAAAAATAGTTTTTACTTACTATACATAATTGATTATTTTAGGTTGTGAATCTAGGTATTTGCAACATTTGGCGAATTTCTTTCGCATCTGTACATCAAAATAGTATAGTTTTACCGCTCAAGTATTCAGTGTAAATGAACTAGATTCAATGCTGCGGAAATAAACAAAAACCGCTCAAAACCTTGAATCAGTTACTTTTACCGCAAACTTTTAAATATACATGATGACTTTTGAAGAGTTGGGTTTAGATGCCAGATTAATACAGGCAACATCAGAGTTGGGGTATGTGAACCCAACACAAATACAAGAAAAAGCAATTCCAGTATTGCTTTCAGGCACAAAGGATTTTATTGGTTTAGCTCAAACAGGAACTGGAAAGACAGCCGCATTTAGTCTGCCTTTATTACATATTTTACAGCCTGAAAATCGTTTCCCACAAGCATTGATTGTTTGTCCTACAAGAGAACTTTGCGTTCAAATTGTAAATGAAATCGAATTATTTAAGAAACACCTTAAGGGTATCGCTGTAGTAGCTGTTTACGGAGGTGCAAGCATTGGCCTTCAGATACGTGATTTGAAACGTGGTGTTCAAATTGTAGTGGCAACACCAGGTCGATTAATTGATTTGATTGAAAGAAAAGCAATTGATCTTGAGCAAATTAAATATGTAGTATTGGATGAAGCCGATGAAATGTTGAACATGGGCTTTAAAGATGATATTGAATTCATTTTACAAAACACGCCAAAAAGAGAAAGTACTTGGTTGTTTAGTGCTACTATGCCTCCTGAAATTAGGAAAGTAAGCAAAAAGTACATGAATGAACCTTTTGAAGTTACTGTTGGTAAAGTAAATAGTGGTAACAAAAGTATTGACCATCAATATTATGTTACACAAGCGCAACATCGTTATGAAACTTTAAAAAGATTAATTGATTTTAACCCAGGAATTTATGGAATAATATTTACACGTACAAAAGCCGACGCACAAGGTATTGCAGAAAAATTAACCAGAGAAGGTTACGATATTGATGCATTACATGGTGACTTAACCCAAGCGCAACGTGATAAAGTAATGGGTGAATTTAGAGATAAGACACTTCAATTATTAATTGCAACAGATGTTGCTGCAAGGGGTATTGATGTACAGGGTATTACCCATGTTATCAACTACGAATTGCCAGATGATATTGAGGTGTATACCCACCGTAGCGGTCGTACTGGCCGTGCAGGAAACACTGGTATTTGCATGAGCATAGTACATGCCCGTGAAACTTTCAAATTGAAGTCGATTGAACGTCTAATTCAATCGCAAATATTAAAAGTAGAAATACCAAGTGGTAAGGATGTTTGTAGGAAACAGTTTTATGCAGTAATGGATAAAATTTTAGAGGTTGATATCACACACGGTGATTACGATACTTACTTACCTATGCTACAGGAAAAATTTGCTGATGTAAGCAAGGAAGAAATTCTTCAAAGAATGGCTGCTGTTGAGTTTGATCGTTTCTTAAAATATTATGAGAACGCTGAAGACTTAAATACACGTGATAATGCAAGGCAGCCGCGTACTAGAGATTTCGGTGGCAATCGAAATGAAGGTTTTCAAGATCGTAGAGGGTCTAGGGATAATGCTAGCCGAGGGGGAAGCTATTCAAATAATACCGCAAGCAGTGGATATGCCCGTTTGTTTGTGAACCTTGGTAGTAAAGATGGATTTTATAAAGCCAGTCTTTTGCAGTTCATTTTAGATATGAGTGATTTGAAAAAAGATTCATTAGGTCGTGTTGATGTAAAAGACATGAATAGTTGGGTGGAAGTAGAACAAAGTTTAGCAAGCCAAATGATTAAAGCCATTGATGGTAAGAATTACAAAGGCAGACGTATCAGAATGAATGATGCAAATAATAGATAATTTTTTAGAATCAATACAATATATCGATCGCTTATGGAAGCATCTGTTGGCACAGTTACAATGAAAGAAGTTACTCAGAATGCATGGATAAAAAGACCACTCATTATTAGTGGCCCATGCAGCGCGGAAACCGAAGAACAAGTATTGGCTACTGCCACTCAATTAGCCGCTACTGGAAAAGTAGATATAATGAGAGCTGGGATATGGAAACCTCGTACTCGACCAGGTAGTTTTGAAGGTATTGGAACCAAAGGATTGCCTTGGTTGCAATCTGCAAAGAAGGTTACAGGTATTCCTGTAGCAGTGGAAGTTGCTACCGGAAAACAAGTGGAAGATGCGCTACATTTTGATGTGGACGTGCTTTGGGTAGGAGCAAGAACTACAGTAAATCCATTTAGTGTTCAAGAAGTTGCTGATGCATTAAGGGGTGTTGATGTTCCTGTACTGATAAAGAATCCGATTAATCCGGACTTAGAATTGTGGATAGGTGCAGTAGAGCGCGTAGCTAAAGCAGGAATCAAACAAATTGGTTTGATACACCGAGGATTCAGCAGTTATGGTAACACAGAATATCGAAATGCACCTATGTGGCATTTGGCTATCGAAATGAAACGTAGATATCCAGAGTTGATGTTAATCAATGATCCTTCACACATTTGTGGTAGAAGAGATATTTTACAAGAGGTTGCACAAACCGCGATTGACCTTGACTTCGATGGACTAATTATTGAAAGCCACGTAGATCCAGACCACGCTTGGAGTGATGCCAAACAGCAAATTACTCCTGCTCAATTGGGCGAAATGCTCAGTAGTATCCGATGGAGAAAAGAAGATACCTCATCTGAGGAATACCATGCGGCTCTAGAAAAATTGCGTCAACAAATTAATCAACTCGATGATGAATTGTTGCAAATACTAGGTCAAAGAATTAAAGTGGCTGAAAAAATTGGCCAATACAAAAAGGATAATAACATTACCATTCTACAAACAAATAGGTGGAATGAAATCCTAGAAAGAGCCTTTGCAAAGGGTGATAAACTTGGACTTAGTAAAGAGTTTATTACCAAATATCTTGATGCTGTTCACATGGAAAGTATCAACCACCAAAATAAAATAATGAACTCCTAATTTAGCAAATAGCCTCGCAGAAATGCGAGGCTATTACTTATAGATGAACAACGATTTTCTCATTTCTTGAAATGTGAGTTGTATTAATGAATATACAAAGCTTTCCATTTGGTACCTCAAAGGTTGATTACTATTTTCAAGCTACCATAAACAATCTAACAAATGTTGCTCCAAGCAGTTCTGCAATTATCATCACCGATGAAAATGTGTATGGGTTATACAAAGAACAATTTAGCGACTATCGAACCATCGTAATTCCTGCTGGCGAAAAATACAAGCAACAGGCCACTGTTAACGAAATTATTGACAAGCTGATACGAATGGAGGCCGACAGAAAAACCACTTTAATTGGTATTGGGGGAGGTGTGGTTACCGATATCACTGGTTATGTTGCTAGCATTTATATGAGAGGTATTCGCTTCGGATTTGTACCATCAACACTATTGGCAATGGTAGATGCTAGTATTGGGGGTAAAAACGGAATTGATATTGGCGTGTACAAAAATATGGTGGGTGTTATCCGTCAACCTTCCTTCTTGTTGTTTGATGTTAATTTATTACAAAGCTTACCAGATTCAGAATGGAGTAATGGTTTTGCAGAAATCATTAAACATGCTTGTATTAAAGATGAGGTAATGTTTCAGGAATTGACTCAACATACATTGCATTCCTACCAATCAAATACCCAACTTATTGCATCGCTTGTACAGAGGAATGCCCTATTAAAAACAGGGGTTGTTCAGCAAGACGAGTTTGAACAAGGGGATAGAAAATTGTTGAATTTTGGCCATACCCTTGGCCATGCCATTGAAAACCAATATCAAATAATGCACGGTCAAGCTGTCGCTATTGGTATGGTGTATGCGGGTATTATTTCTGCACAATTACTCGGTTTTGAGAGTCTAGAGCCTTTAAAAAATGTGCTTCTGAACTATGGCCTGCCTACCACTTTTGAATTTGATAAATCAGCTACCCTTGCCATCTTAAAAATGGATAAGAAACGAGACAATAAAAGCATCCATTATATCCTTTTGGAAAAAATTGGAAAGGGGGTAATTAATCAGATATCGCTTCAAGAAATAGAAACTATTATTCAATCCTTTTAATTATTCTGTAAACATTGATTGTTACTATACAACCTAGTGAGCTGAAGGGTACAATTACCGCACCAGCATCAAAAAGTTCCATGCAACGTGCTTGTGCTGCTGCATTAATTCGTAGCGGAAAAACGACCATAATTAATCCCGGCATATCGAATGATGATAAAGCTGCCCTGCAAATGATTCAAGATCTTGGTGCAATTGTTTCAGAAGATGAAGGCATCATTCAGGTTAGTTCAAAAGGTATGATTGGGCAAAATGGAGCTGAAAAATTAACTGTCAATTGCGGTGAAAGTGGTTTGGGAATTAGAATGTTTACTCCGATTGCTGCATTGGCTACTATTCCTATCACCATCAATGGTAAAGGAAGTTTGCTTACAAGACCAATGGACTTTTTTGATACCATCTTACCCCAATTAGCTGTTAGTATTCAATCACAGGAGGGTAGGCTTCCGCTGCATATACATGGGCCTTTACAACCAAAAGATATCACTGTAGATGGTTCATTAAGTTCTCAGTTTCTAACAGGATTGTTGTTTGCTTTTGCAGTGGCAACAGAAACACTTGTTACAATAACTGTTACAGATTTAAAAAGCAAACCTTATATTGATTTATCATTAAAAGTATTGTCAGACTTTGGTTACCAAATCGATAACCAAGATTATGAACGTTTCCTAATTTATCCTCCAAATAACAATAATCAAAACACATCAATTACTTATCAGGTAGAGGGAGATTGGAGTGGAGCGGCTTTTTTACTAGTGGCGGGTGCTGTGGCAGGAAACATTACTGTAAAGGGGTTGGACGTATTTTCTACGCAAGCAGACAAAGCCATTCTAAAGGCGTTGATTGATAGTGGGGCTAATATTTCAATTCAAGCTGAACAAATAGATATTTCAATGCCATCTGTTGGTGCTACTGGGCTAGTTCCATTTCATTTTGATGCTACTGATTGCCCTGATCTTTTTCCTCCTTTAGTGGCATTAGCGGCTAATTGCAAGGGTAAATCTGTTATTGAGGGCGTTAATAGGTTAGCGCACAAAGAGAGTAACCGAGGGCTCACTTTACAAGAAGAATTTGGTAAACTGGGGATTAATATTGAATTGCAAGATGACCTGATGATTATTAAAGGCGGCACGGGCATATTAGAAGGTGTTACTTACTCTCACCACGACCATCGTATTGCTATGGCAACTGCAATTGCTGGATTAAACGCTTCTGGAAAAGTAGTTATTGAAAATGCAGATGCAATTAACAAATCTTATCCCAATTTCTTTCAACACATTCAATCTCTCGGTGCGAGCATAGAAATTGATTCTCATTAAATTAGCCACTTTTAAGTTGTCCTCATTTACACCATCAATCAATTGATTTGTCATGAATAGTTTTGGAAAAGTATTTAGAATTACCATTTTTGGTGAATCACATGGAGAAAGTGTTGGCATTAATGTTGACGGATGCCCTGCCGGTCTTCCTCTTAAAGTAGAGGATTTTTTTGAGGATATTGAACGAAGAAAAGGTGGTACTCAAAAAGGTACTACGCCAAGGCAAGAAACGGATTTGCCCATTTTTAAAAGTGGCATTTTTAATGGATTTACTACTGGGGCGCCTATTACCATTCTCTTTGAAAACAATAATACCAGAAGTACTGATTATCATAAGCAAAGAGATTTTCCACGACCTGGTCATGCAGATTTTGTAGCTAATAAAAAGTTTGGTGGTTTTGAAGATTATAGAGGTGGTGGACATTTTAGTGGACGATTAACGGTTGCATTGGTGGCCGCTGGTGTAATTGCCAAAAAGCTATTGAAAGACATTTCAGTCAAAAGCAAAATTTTAGAAATTGGCGGTCTTGCTGACCTTGAAGCAGGGCTTCAAAAAGCTATTGATGCAAAAGATAGTATTGGTGGTATTGTAGAATGTAAAGTACAAGGATTGCCCTTGGGATTGGGAGAACATTTTTTTGATTCCACAGAATCGCTTATTAGTCATATTGTTTTTTCTATTCCAGCCGTAAAAGGAATAGAATTTGGTGCCGGTTTTTCTGCTGCAAAAATGTTTGGTATAGAACACAATGACTCCATAACCAATAGTTCCGGTATTACCAGTACCAATCATGCTGGTGGAATTGTAGGAGGGATAACCAATGGAAATGACCTGATATTTAGAGTTGCTATTAAACCAACTTCTTCTACTCCGAAATCTCAAGAATCTTTAAATTGGAATACGAATACTGTGGAATCTTTTTCCATCAAAGGGCGTCATGATTTATGTATTGCTTTAAGGGTACCAGTTGTCTTGGAAGCTGTAACTGCAATTGTATTAGCAGATTTAATGTTACTGGAAAACAAAATCCCAAGAGTTTTCCAAAAACAAAAGCCTATATTTCATATTACCACTGTGGCTGCATGGGAGGAGGCACAGAAGAAAGGTTTTTATGAAGCAGATTCATTGGTTGCAGAAGGTTTTATTCATTGCAGTACAGAAGCACAATTGACTTCAACGCTTAAGCGATATTTTGACCATCATGCTAATTTGGTTGAGCTGGTAATTCAACCCGAAAAACTGGTGAACCCTTTAAAATTTGAACTTTCTAACTCTTTAAACGAGCAATTTCCTCATGTATATGGAGCAATTAATTTAGATGCAGTTATTGAGGCGGTACTAATAGGCGAGTAAATCCATTTTTAAAAGAATCATTAATTTATGCACGAGTTTATTATCAATGCCAGTATTCAGTTAATTCCCGTGGTTACGGATAAGCATCCATATCAATGTGTGGACGAAGCCATTGAAGTGATCCAACAATCAGGAATTAAATATGAAGTTGGTGCTTTTTCCACGGTAGTAGAAGGTACTTATAGTCAGGTATTTGATTTAATTAACCGTATAAATGAGCGATTATTTGCACAAGGTTGTGCAGAATGGATAACCAATTTGCAAATTCAAATAAGATCCGAAAGGGATATAACAGGGGAGGAGAAAACCCAAAAATTCAAATAAAGCCTGCTTGTAGCAGTTTGGTATTAATCCGCTAGTTCAATAAAATAGCGGTTGGTTAGGCTATTTACTTCAATCACTTGTTTTTTGGTAAAAAGTTGGGACACCTTAAAAGCATTGGCTTCTGCAATGTTTCTAAAGTCGGTAGTTGAAATGTTAGCTGCAGACAAATAGGTTTTCTTACCCTCTACTAAATTCCAATCAGAATGATGTTGTGCACTTGTAATTTTTCTATTGTAAGTCGAATTGCTTTGAAGAATCATGGAGTTCATCTCGAAAAAAATATTGTAAGATGCAATCCACTCTACCCGACCATCATTAAAATTCAATTTTTCTTTTTTTGCTAATTGAAATCCGTATTCACCAGAAAGAATAACCACAATTGCTTCAGCATGATATTGTGTAAGCAAATTTTGTACAGTAGTGCTATTGCCGTTTACTAATCCTTGTTTTTCTTCTTTGTTTTTAATATCGTGTATCCTTATTGATTTGTTCAGTTGTTGTGATATCTGTTTGTTCAATAATTCTTTAATGAGCTTAATGCCAGATTGATCAATATTCGATACCAATGCTCCAGCAGAATTCGTTCGTTCGGCTCTTTCTGTGGCATCAACAATCAGAATTGTTTTGGTGGTATCTGTTAATTGAATTTGTGGTGGTAAGGAGGCAAGCGAATGCACATAGACACTGGGCCTACAGCTAATGAAAAATAAAAAAAAGTATAGTAAGTGTAAAAATCTTATCATAATTCTATTTAATCATTGATTCAATCATTCTGCTACACCTATATAGCCCCCAATAAGTTATTTTTTATGGGAAACATGAAGGAACGCGACAAATAACGTTCATTAATAGCCACTTTTCAATTCTTTGAAAGAATTTCTAAAAGAAAGGAACAAACCCCATCCAACCAATTGAATGGTTTGCACTAAAAAAATGTAGGAATTCATTTTTTTGAATGAAAAATGACCATCTCTCTTTCTGGACTAATTGAAAAAAAAGCGAATCATGAACACGCTTCGTTAGCTGGATAGGTTAAAATATTGGGCTATCCAGTTAGTACTTAGACAAATAGTGATTACGCTTATTTTTGTCAAAATTTAAAGATCATGGCGAATCAAACAAAGGTGGATGACTTGCTCATCAAAATGATAGCTCCTAAAATACAAGAGATTGAATCCCGCTTTAGTAGTGGGGAAGGGTTAAACAGCGAGGATGTTAATACATTGTTGCTAAAATCTCAGTATAACCATATCAACCATTTAGATGAAAAACTAAACGAAGTAACAGCGGATGTGGCTAGTTTAAAACTAGATTTTGCCCATCTAAAATCCGATTTTGCCCAACTCCGATCCGATTTTGCTGCATTAAAATCAGATGTAAAGATTGAAATCTCTGGAATGAAAACAGAAATCTCACAAATTAGAACAGAAATCGCCAGTATGAAAGCCGATATTCAGCAGACGATTAACAAAAACATGCAATGGAGTATTGGTTTGATTGCTTTTTTAGTTACTGCCTTAAAATTGGCTGACACTATTTGGCATCATTGAAGTCCATTCTTGCACTGATTATTTCCTTAATCAAACACCAATTCAGAAAAGCGAAAAGCATCCAATTTAAAACGCTTTAGCAGTGTTACCCTGCTTTTGTAAGTAATGCAAAACACAAATACCTAAAAAAGCCAGCCCACGAACATTTATTTGCAACATTTAATTAGACAAGCACAAAACGTAATTGATAATTTGCGGGCTTCTAACTTTTGCCAAGTCATTGCCATTTATGAGAAAAAAGCGATTTATAGGTGTTGCAGCTTTTATTGTAGTACTATCTTTTATTGGTCAATTTGCGTCCAGCCAATCTCTTCAATTTTTACCCCCCATTCCTTACTACAGCACCAATCCATACAAAACCACCATGTGGAATGGATTGCAGTTGAGTAACCCTGCTGTCGTTCTAGATTTTGCAGATGCAGATGAATTGCAGTTGGCTGCCTATGCTTATATGCACCCGCAAAGTCCATATTACCTCGGTGCTTCCACTTACACCCGATTGATTACTTTGCTAGATAGTACGTTAACTGATTGGAAGAATGGCAATAGGCTAGCCGACATAACCAATGCATTCCAAGGGTGTTTTGCTTACGACATGCTTAAAACATTGTATCCCAGTAAAATTCCTTCCAACAGAAAAGCAATATGGGAGGTGGGGATACGCAAACAAATTGATGCCTGTTTTTTAAATGCCCCAACAGTTTATTTGAACCATTATGTACGCGATGTTTGGTTAAATGGACACCAACGATTAGCGATGGCCATGTTTTTTGGAGGTAATGCATTGGGCGATTCTCTTTATCAAGAATATGGAAGATATGCCACCGAAGAAGTTTTCACCCAATGTCTTTTAGGCGATGGGGGAACGCATTATTTAAGCTTTCACAACGAAGCGTCCACCTACCATCCGATAGTAGTGAAATGTTTTTTGGATTATTGGTTAGTTACTCAATCAACTAAAGTCTTTGACCTATTAAAAGGTTTAGAACACTTTGCTCCACTGAATCAACATATGTACAAGACCAGTAACGGATACAGCGAATATTCTACTGGCCCATCTAACAAGTGCTACTACAATGGCGTGGGGCAAGCTTATGCAGCAGCGGTAAGTGCTTATATTTCTAATGATGGATATAACTGGACGATTGGAAAATCACAAAATGCCTTAGAATTAGGCTTTATTTATCATCCGGGATTAACGGCCAAAGCAATACCCGACAGCTTTATGCTCTACGATGCTGGTACAAAAGGCCCAAGGGGAAAATATGGTAACTGGGGTGTGGTGGCAACCGCTCGAGATCCATCAAGCGCATTGCCCGAACATCCCGCTGAAGCTAGTTTACCACTCGCAACCATTTGCGAGGGTAAAGCCACTTTTGTGGGTGCGTTTGTGTTAGATACATCGGCTGCTTTATGGAAAAAAGGATTTCCGTTAAATGCTGCGTTTCATGCAGCAGGAATAGGCGTAAAAACCAAAAAAGGCAAAGAAACAGAATGGGGTAGGGGGGCCTACCATAGTTGGCTTACCGTAAATGAACACAATGGGCTTTCAAGGGGAAAATCTTTATATGGAATTAGTACCCGCTACCAATTGAATAAAACGGGTGGCCGTATGGCTACCATTCCATGGGAGGGTATGCAACAATGGGTTATTACACAGGACAGAATTATTGGTATGATGGAAATTCAAGCCCAACAAAAACAATCTGTTTATGGTCTTAAAGCACGTTTGTTATTGGTTTCTGGGCGTAAAGGAGTAGCAGGTACGCGCAAGTCGTTGGTGGTGAAAAATTCGTATACCTACGATTATGGCATGCTAAAATCGACTATTCATAGTCAAAATTTTAATGGCATTGTGGATACGCAGTATGTAAACATTATCCCTTTTACCACCAACGACGACTTTTCTGCTGAAATTGAACTCCATGATAAACTCGACAGTGCTAAAGATGTTTTAATTACTTATCCAGCTCGCACCAAACGGTATGCACTGGTAGAAGTGACCCGCTTTCCTAAAACTATTTCCACAGCAGCAACCTACACAACAAAAGATACAGGCTTGGTGGCGTTCCAATTTCAAGAGCAGTTGGGAAGAAAAGTGCGGATGATTCACAATATCACACCCATTGCATTGGTTTATACGGATACTATGTACTGTCCTTTTTCCAAAGCTAGTTTACTGCGTAGTTGGAATGATACGGTGGATTATACCCTAGCGATAAATGCCCAAAAATCAAGTTGTTCCATCACCATTCCTGCATACAGCCACATATTGTGGATTAACAGTAATTTGGATAGTGATCATGTGGCTGCTCACAATACTTATACTAAGGTGTTTAAACCCGTGTCAGTATTACCCATTTCCCTCAAAAGTTTCCAAGCAATTGGAAACGACAGTATAGTAACACTATCTTGGACAACAGCAAACGAGTGGAACAATGCTTTTTTCCAGCTACAAAAATCATTTGACGGAATACATTTCAAGGATTGGATTAAGATTAATACTACGCAAGAAACTGTCAACGGCACTCGATACGAAACAAGAGATTCTTTTCCCAGTAATGGAAAAAACTATTATCGATTAGTACAGTTTGACAAAGATGGAAAGCACAGCATCCTTGCCACTCGAGTGGTGAATATGGGTAGCAAAACGGAAGTGGGTTGGAAAGTCGTCACCAATCCTTCTGCCGTAAAGAGTCAATTGTATGTAGTAGCCACGCAAGCTTTTTCTCCACGCATACAAATATCCATTCAATCAATTAGTGGCCAAAAAATGGTGAGTACATCGCTTAAAACTAATAATGAAAAAGCCATTAAATATAATTTACCCGCTACGATTGTCCCTGGGATGTATATCCTTACTATTAATAATGATGGTGTTATTGCCTCAAAACCCTTTCAAGTTTTCTAGGCATGAGCGTTTCAAATAGTATAAGAAAGTTGTCATTTTTAAATACGCACGCAGGCGATAATTATTCAGAGCGATACAAAAGTTCGTGCAATTAGATCGTATGCGACCATGATTACAATCGAATGGGCTGATCAAGAATAAGTCGCTATTCGTGTATTCGAGGCAGTAAATGCGAATGCGACCATTGTTTCAATCGAATAGGTTGTTCAAAGAATAAGTCGCCATTCGTGCATTCGAGGCAATACCCAAAAATGGCTTATTCCCAAAGTGGATTAGTATATAGTAAAGTAGTACAAAATAGAAATTCAAAAACGATTAATTTATGTATCAAAATTGCTTTGTTCGTTTACAACGGTTTACTAAAAGATATTCGATTACCTTATTAGTATTAGTAGTATTGTTTGGGTTTATCCAAATAAAAAAGAAAAGGCCCACCTTGTACTTAATCGGCGATTCCACCGTAGCAGATGGTAGTGGAAAAGACAGCCTTTGGGGATGGGGTAAATTTCTAGTTAATTATTTAGACACCAACAAAATAGAAATTCAAAATTTTGCCCAAGGCGGCACTAGCACTAGAACCTATTACACGGGTGGTTTTTGGAATCCTAAACTGCTCACCCACGGACTCTGGGAGGAGGTTTCCTTAAAACTAAAAAAAGGGGACTATTTAATCATACAATTTGGCCTCAACGATCAAAGCCCGATTGATGATTCTACGCGTTCCCGTGGGGTGCTTCCAGGAATTGGAAATGATAGTGTCGTTATCTATAATAAAGTATTACACAAAACAGAAACTGTGTATAGTTTTGGTTGGTACCTCCGCCAATTTATCAGCTTCGCAAAAGCAAGAGGGGTTACCGTTATGGTAGCTTCTTCCATTCCGGTTAATGCGTGGAAAGACGGAAAAGTGGTACGGGGCGAAAAAGGATTTGCCAATTGGGCATTGCAAGTTGCAAAAAATGAAGCGGTAACTGCCATCGACTTAAACAACCTAATTGCTGACCAATATGAAAAAGATGGGCAGGCTATTACAAGTACCAAATACCATCTTGCAAAAGACAAAACCCACACCACTGCCGAAGGAGCACAGCTTAATGCATGTATCGTAGCATCTACTATTAAAAATGCCAATTTAAAACCATTGAGCAAATGGATATTAAAGTGATGTTTACACTATTACAGGTATAAAATGTAGCATATTGCAGCATTCACGGTTACTTTACCTGAATGCTTTTATGCTTTTTGGTAACGAAAAAGCTAAAGTATGCTTAGGGCTTCAGCAAAGTTTGCTAGCCCAGCTATGTTCAACTTTTTGCATCGGCAAACTTTGCGGGTTAAACAAGAAATTTTTTTGGCTTCAGCAAATTTTGCGGAAAAATTTTGTTTAATCTTTTTCATCAGCAAAGTTTGCGGGTTAAACAAGAAATATTTTTTTGCACCAGCAAAGTTTGCTGGCCACTTTTTAAACAAAAAATGCTTCCAGCAAAGTTTGCGGAAAGGTTTTGTTTAACTTTTTTGATCAGCAAACTTTGCGGGTTAAACAAGAATTATTTTTTGGGGCCAGCAAACTTTGCGGAAAAATTTTGTTTACTCTTTTCGATTAGCAAAGTTTGCGGGTTAAACAAGAATTTTTAAATGAAAGCGACAAACTTTGCTAATCTCATTTAAAATCAAAAATGTCGCGAGCAAAGTTTGTTGGAATAATTTCTGATTAAAACTTTACCCCTTAAAGTTAAAAGCTTCCACATTTCATGGAAATTGTAATCCAAAAAGTTGCTCACGATTTCTTTTCTGTTTAAAATATAGTGGACTATACAAAAGGGTTGCACAATCTTGCTGGAAAGAGTACGAATAAAAACCAATTAAAATCGCAGAATTGTTTTATTACAATACCTGATTACTAAGCTTGGGTAATTTTATTTGCCGAATGGTAAAATGATGTCAAGTTAAATGCTTCTACATTAACATACTAGCATGCAACACTTTAATAGGGAGGTTTTCATCGTCCAATTGTTAACAATGCGTTTTTATCCATATATCGATCAACCGTTGCAAAGATTCTCCTCCTTGTGATAAGTGGCTACATCGAGAAAGAGCATATTGTGAGCGTTTAATTGTGCCCATATACATGCACTTAAACGCTACTTTTTCAATTATTGTGTATAAAAAGTTAGAAAAAGGTGAAAAATATTTTAGCCTTCAAATCATTAAAGCAACTACTTTTGTCGGCTATGTGTAAAATATACACATTGAACGAACAATTGCTTTGAGAATTTAACCACGGTGCTTTGCCTAATGATTGTGTTTGCATATGAATCTGACTAAGGAAGATTTTGACCAGTTGAAACAGTTATCTGCAACCAGATATACGTAATAAAAATTGATTGCTTTCTACTTTTGCCCGCTTTGACCAATTCGCCAAGTGTTGTTTTTATTGTTGATTATTATTATTGTGCATAATTTTCATCTGTTTTGTTTTTCTTATTGAAGACAGGATTGCTTACCTTTTTTTTGTTTTATATCAAGTTTTTAAACGTTTGTGTATGAAAAATTTTACCTTTTGCAGTGCTTTAAAGCAATCAAATTTAAAAGGCTGGTCAGCACCATTAATGGTGCTTGGAATTTTTTTGGCCACCTTATTTGGTCCGTCAAATATCCTAGGACAGTCTTTTAGAACGGTTAGTGCATTTACAGGTACTACCTCCGATTTCACAGCTTCAGAGAAATATTCTTCGGTGGATAATGTGGATTACTACGTTACGTTTGATGCCACGTATGTCTATTTTGGAGCATTTAGAACCAATAGCAATACTTGGGGTCAGTTCGACCACTTGACTATTTATGTGGATGCCGATGCTAAATCTGGTGTAACAACTGGTGGAAATGGCACCACAACTGGTGTTACCTGGGATGGCAACACACCAACACTACCTATACAAGCAGATTACCGAATTGCTATGCGAAGGAACAATAGCGGTGAAAGCTTCTACAGTTCTTACAGTGGTAGTTGGACCACGGGTGCTGCAAATGCAAAAGGTTATAGTCAATACGCCACTTCTTCGGCGAACGGTGCATTGGAGGTTAGGGTACCTTGGACCGATTTGGGTAGTCCAAATGGCATTTACTTCATAATGTATGCTTCCTATAACACTGGTTATTTTGGTTCTGCACCAAATGGTACATCTGGCGCTGGGCCAGCAAGTGGCAAATATTTCGGTGGCATTGGAGTTAGCAGCGCGGGTTGTTACCCTACCAATACAATAAGCACAGCTATTATAGATTCCTATTCTGGTGGTGCGCCGGCTAATAACCAATTATACGGTAAAGTAACACTAACTGGTACTTCTATTACGTTGAACAGTACAACGTCAGTAGCTCCTGGTGGTAGTTTGGTTTTAGCTTCAGGACTAACTTTTGCAAGCCAAAGTGGAAAAACCATTAGCATGGCTTCGGGTACATCTTTAACCAACAACACTGGTTCAACCACTCCATTTACCAATCTTTCCGCAAGCATCAACTTCAATCTTTCTACCAATTACACTTCGGGCACTTCTATTTCTAATATTAATGGTTCTTCAACCACCACCACTACTACTGGGTGCAATATTGCCCTGAACGCTGGGGTGAATTTTGGTGCATCCAATACCACTATTGGTAACTTATTGACGATAAACAACAATGGATGGGTAAGTACCAATCCGCCAATTTATAATTCAGGTGCTACGTTGGTCTATAACTCAGGCACTACCTATGTTGCAAGTGCTGAATGGACTTCAAATTCAACAACAGCCTTGGCCGTAGGTATTCCGCAACATGTTCAAGTAAATTCTGGTACTACGCTGTCTTTTGGTTCTAGTGCTGCTTATCGTTTTTGTAATGGCAATTTTACAGTAAACAGTGGCGGTGGGTTCACCATGAGTTCTGCTAGTGGCGGGGACTTAAAAGTAGGTGCAAACTATACTTTTTCTGCTGTTTCAGGGAATTTCACTGGAAACGGAAGGGCATTGTTTATGGCAAAAGGAAGTGCGACACAAAATTTGTCCTCTACGGCCAGCATACCCTATTTGGTATTATCCTCTGGATCAAGTGTAATACTAGCGACTGATATCACAGTTTCTGCTCCAAACGGAGGAAATGCGATAACGTTCAATTCTGGTTCTTCTTCTAATTATTTGTCGGTTAACGGCAAAACATTGACGATTGGTTCAGCTGGAACAGCCTGTAGTGTTTCTGGCACTTGTTACCTTAAAACTGGTGCAACTGGAACGGCTTCTAAAGTCACTATCAATGGTAATGCTGGAACAATAAGTTTGAATATCGATGCAGGTGGGGGAAACAGTTTCATGCATACCTTAACAATCGATCACCCAGGGGTTACATTGATTGATGGTGTCAGTGTTGAAAACACTTTGGCATTAACAAGCGGTACTTTAACTTTCAGTCCAAGTTCAGCAAAAACACTTAATATCGGTGGGGCAATTTCGGTAGGAACGGGCAATCTTAGTTCCACTTCAAGTAATGCCACTGTACAATTTAACGGTACTGCTGCTCAAACTGTACCCGCTGGAACATTTACATCCAACTCGCTCTATAGATTAAATATTAGCAACGGCAGCGGTGTCACATTAAATACTGATGTTACAACTACCAACAACCTCACATTTATTTCAGGTAGCGATCGTTTGGTAGTAGGTGCTAATAGAACTTTAAGCATTGCGGGAACAGTAACGGTCAATGCAGGTTGTATTGGGATTGATGCAAGTGCATCAGGAGCAACTGTGGCATTTACCAACGGAAGCGCACTAACCCTGCCCTACAATATTTTTTCTGCTGCTGATCCTTATAATGTTACTTTAAATGGTGCAGGTGGCGTTACCCTAGGTGCGCCACTTTGGGTAACCAATGTGTTAACGCTGACCAATGGTATTCTTACCACTTCTGGCACCAACACATTGACCCTTGTCAATACGGCAAATACTGCGGTTTCGGGTGGTTCTTCTTCCTCTTATGTAAGCGGCCCATTGAATTGGAGATTGCCAAACAATGGTAGTGTCAGTACCTATAATTTCCCAGTAGGGTCAAGCTCAACCTACCTCCCCTTTGCTTTAGCAGCACCAAGTGGAACAGGTACTTTAACAGCAATAGTGCAAGCATTTTCTGCAAATTCTGGTGGTTCTTCATCTGGTACGGTTTCAGCAATAAGTACTACCGAATATTGGTCGTTCTCAACAATTGGAACATTTTCAGGGGCATCTGTTTCCTTAACCAGACAATCTGCTATTTCTCCTTTGAACGTGATTGCGGTAAGTTCAACAGCAAGTGGAGCATATACCTCTTTGGGAGGAACTCCTGCTTCATCTTCTGTAGCAACCTCAAATGATATTGGAGCTACAACCCCTCGATTCTTTTTATTTGGTCAAGTGGCAGTTCCAACAGTTACCTCCGTAACTACTAATAGCCCAATTAGTGGTCAAACTGCTTTAGGCAATGGTTACTTTGGACAAACGGTGGCCATAGTAGGTACCAACTTCGCAAACAATGCAACTGTGAGTTTCAATGGAACTTCCGCAAGTTCAGTAACGTTCAATAGTTCAACATCGCTCACCGCTACCATTCCCAACGGTTGTACCTCAGGGGTTGTAACGGTAACCAATCCCACTTCCGGCAACAATGGCTCCTCGTCTTCATTTAATATTCTGGGTTATTTATCTGTTGGAGCAGCAAGTTGGAATACTGCATCTACATGGGCTGGTAACGTTGTGCCTTCTGCTAATTCTATAGTAACGATTAATTCTGCTGTTACACTTTCAGCCGCTATAACTAACAGTCCAATTTCCACTATTACTATCACAAGTGGTAGAAGCCTAACAATGAGTTCATCTGGTTCTATTACAGCAACCACCATCAACAATAATGGCACAATTGGCTTTGGTTCAGCTTCAAATGGTTCTATTACGGCAACTACTATCAACAATATTGGAACACTAACACACTCTTTTTTAGGTACTATCAATGCAACCACAATCACCAATGGTGGAACGTTTACAATGAGTGCAAACGGGATTTTAAATATTGCTGCCGGTGGAACATTTACCAATAATGGAACTTCCACAAATACAAGTGGTACAGTCAACTTTGTAGGAGCAGGAACTGTAAACGGTTCAGCGGCAACAACATTCTCAAGTGTTACTATTAATAGTGGTCAATTGACTTTAACCACCGTTCCTACCATCAATGGTACTTTGACCATCAATGGTGGTTTTGTTTCAGCAGCGCCGAAGTATGGAGCAGCTTCTACATTGGATTATGCCATCAGCTATGACAGGTTCAATGAATGGAACGCTGTTGGGGCAGGAACCATAGGTACAACTCCAGGCTATCCGAACAACGTAAGTGTTTCGGCTGGTACTTTAAATATCAACGGCACTTCCAATCAAAATATAGCAAGAGCTATCAATGGTACCTTGATAGTGAATGGAGGGGCTACTGCAACGATGAGTACAACAACCGCGGCTTTGACTGTTGGGGCTGTTACAAATGATGGAACCCTTACCCTTTCGAGCGCAGTAGGAGGAGATTTGAATGTATCGGGAGCATTTGTAAATACCGGAACTTTCACGCCTAATAGCAGAATGGTAACTTTCAATGGTAGCTCGGCCCAAACCATTACAGGAGCAACTACTTTCAATTTTGTTACGCTAAACAATAGTGCAGGATTGACATTGAGTTCTAGTGCAAATGTGACAATTAGTAATACGCTAACGCTAACTGCTGGAACATTAACCGTGGGAGCAAATACCTTAACCCTTAGCAGTGGTATTTCTGTGGGAAGCGGTAATATCAATGCATCCAATGGTAGTGCAACCGTAATTTTTAATGGTTCTGCCGCTCAATCCATTCCAGCAGCAACCTTTACAAGCACTGTCAGGAATCTTACGATTAGCAATACGAACAGCCCAAGCGGCGTTACCCTAAATCAAAACATTACCGTAAACGGTACTTTATTGGTAAACAGTGCTTCATTCTTTACCATCCCTAATAATATTACGTTAACTGCTGCAACCACAACTGTTTCGGGTACTCTTACCATCGCTGCAACGTTGTCTTCTATTGCAACTGTAGGGGGAACCAATAACGGTACGTTGATACTTTCCAGCGGAACACCTACCATCAATGGAACCCTCACAGTTAATGGTTATTTACAGCATTCTTCATCAGTTGGTTTTGTGTTGGGTGGATCCCAAACAATGACTTTCGCTGCAAATAGTGTTTATGAAGTCAATAATATATCATTAACGTCTTTGCCTTTTACTTCTCCAACAAATCCACTTTGGAATAGTAACTCCAATGTTATTGTTACTACTATGAGCAATACGGTTCCATTGATAGCACCCACCTCAACAGGAACAGTTCTTGGAAACCTAACTTATTTGAGTACCAGAACCCTATTGTACATCGCTGATGCAAATACCAACTCATTTACGGCCACTATAGCAGGGAATCTTACATTCAATAGCATTGACCCTGTACTCACCAGATCTTACATTTTTGGCGACCCAGGAGCAGGGGGGGCAACTAGCATCACATCCACAATAAATATTAATGGCGATGTCACTTTCACTTCATGGTCAGGGTTGATCTATAGTAATTCTAGAACTTTTACTGGTTGTAATTATATATTCAACTTTGGCGGAAACTTCATTGCCCCGGGTAGTGTGAATGGTACAGGTGGTAACGGTTTGCAACAAGGTGGTTTAACAGCGAGTCAAAACACCCTCAATTTTACGGGTACTTCTAAATATTTGAATTACAACCTCACGATTACCAATGCGGTAACCAACATTACTGGTTCTTATAGCTTATATAATAATTGGAGCGTTGCATCTACAACAATTTCTGGTTCGCTTACTTGTTATGACAACACTAGTACCGCTTATGCAGTAACCGCTGGAACATTGGTTGTTTCTGACGGTGCAACCATCAAGACCAATAGTACAACAGGATTAAATGGTTCTTTCACAATGGGCAGTTCAAAAACTTGGGGAGTAGCCACCTATCAATTTGATACGCCATCACCCGCTGCGGCCTCGGTCACAGGAAGTTTTTTACCAACTACAGTTGCCAATTTGATTATCAATAATACCAATGGTGTAACCCTATCGAATAGTGCAGTCACCGTCAATTCAACCCTCACTTTGAGTGCAGGTGCATTGACCTTAACCAGCAAAACAGTCAACATCGCATCGGGTGGGGTATTGACCGATAATGGAGGAAGCATAGCAACAACGGGTACAAACGGAGCAGATGGAGGTACCGTCAATTTCTTAGGCACTGGTACTGTTAACGGTTCATCGGCAGCTACGTTCTTTAATGTTTCTGTAGCTGGAGGTACAACCTTCTTAACTTCTTCACCCACAATAAATGGTGTATTTACTATCAATACCAATGGGTTTATTAGCAACAATTCACCTATTTATGGAACCGCATCTACGCTTTTTTATAATCAAGCTGGAAGTTACAATCGTTCTACAGAATGGCTAACTGGAACAACTACTGCTGGAACTGCTGGTTATCCCAACAATGTAACAATAGGAAGTAGTACTCAGGCTGGAGCATTCAATTTAATGAATAGCGGTGCTTTACAATTGGGCGGTAATTTGAATATTGGTGCATCATCCGGTT
This sequence comes from Chitinophagaceae bacterium, assembly GCA_027486835.1. Lineage (GTDB taxonomy): Bacteria > Bacteroidota > Bacteroidia > Chitinophagales > Chitinophagaceae > Parasediminibacterium. Next base: position 29,132 of record JAIXOJ010000144.1, on the reverse strand, counting down.
CAGCAAGTTCATTGACGTTGAATGATGCTGCCACTCCTGGTGCACTAACAGTTGTAGGTAATGTTAACCTCAATGCAACAGGTACGTTAACCTTAGGCAACTTCATTAGCGGCAATGCAGGCGACCTATATGTAAAAGGGAATTTTACTCGCAACGGTACATTCACTCATAATAGTCGTGGTGTATTCTTTACAGGAACTTCTGCACAGACCATTACAGGTACAACAACTTTTGATTATCTCATCATCAATAATACATCTGGCGGGGTAGCATTAGCAACAAGCAGTGCTTGTACGGTTAATCAAGGACTCACGCTTACAAGCGGTATATTTAGTACAGCTAGTTCAAATCTTACCATTGCCAGTTCCGGAACGGTTACAGGTGGTGGCACAACTACCTACATCGATGGTCCATTGGTAAGAATATTACCTGGCAGCTTAAATGCTTCGGGTACTTATTCATTCCCAGTTGGTAATGCAGGCACTTATCTACCATTGACCTTATTAAATGCCACAACTGGTGCAACTGGGCCAACCATTGTAGTGACACCAACCAATAGCAATTCAGGAGGTACTGCAGATGGTACTGGTTTAACATCCATAAGCAATACAGAATATTGGAGATTTGCTGTATCAAATGGTAACTATTCCGGAGGAACAATCAATCTTACCCGTCAAGCTGCTTTGGCTGGAAACAATGTAATCGGTAAATCATCTACGGCAGCTGGCACTTACAGTTCTATCGGAGGTTCTACAAGCGGAACAACCATCAATGGTCAAGCTTCCCCAGGTTCTGGAGCTGTGACAAGTGGTAACTCTATTTACTTGGTAATGGCAACTTCCATCGGCGGCACGCCAACAGTTACATCCGTTACTGCTGCCGCTCCTATCACTGGTCAAACCGCTTTAGGTAATGGTTATTATGGTCAAACAGTAAACATTGTGGGAACAAATTTCGAGAATGGTGCAACGGTTTCTTTCAATGGAACCGCAGCTTCTTCTGTAACCTATAATAGCGCTACTTCACTTTCAGTGGTTATTCCAGGAAATGCATCAACTGGTGTGGTTACCGTGACTAATCCAAATGCATTTTCTGGAACTTCTGGTTCTTTCAATCAATTAGGATATGTTACAAATGCGGACGGTGCTTGGACTCAAGGTATTGGTACAATTTGGTTAGGTGGTAGTTACCCTACGGCTGGTTATCCAGTTACAATTAATAATGTCATTACCCTTGGAAATACCATTTCTTCCCAGCCTTCTGCACTTTTCATCAATTCAGGAGCAAGTTTATCTCAAAATACTGGCACTGTAACTATCAATGGTAATGTAACCAACAGCGGTACTTGGTCTATGTCTGGAGGTAATTTCACAACTGCCGGTACTAGTGTAATTACAAACGCAGGTTCATTGAATATCACCGCAGGTACTATTACAATTGTAGCTGGAGGAACTTTAACCAATAATAGTACGGCAACAATTTCTGGCGGCGTCTTCAATTTCTCTGGTGCGGGTACAATTAATGGTACAACTGCTTTAACCTTAAGTAGTCTAACTATTAATACTGGTACTTTAACCTTAACTACTGTTCCAACCATCAATGGTACTTTCACAATCAATGGAGGTAGTGTAAGTGCTGCCCCTATCTACACATCTAATTCAACCTTGTCTTATGCAGTTTCTTACAATCGCTTCAACGAGTGGTCAGCCACTGGAATCGGTACAATTGGTACAACGCCTGGGTATCCCAACAATGTAACCATTGCTGGTACTTCAACCACTTTTGATGTATCCAATGGAAGCAACACTGCTAGGGCGTTGAACGGTGCATTGACCATAAACAGTGGCAATACATTCACAATGTCTTCAATGACGGGACTTGTAACGGCATCTCGTGTATCATTGGCAGGTACACTAACGCTTTCCTCGGCTGCTGGAGGTGATTTGGCGGTTACTGGCATTTTATCCAGCACTTCAGCGGCGTTTTATCTAAACGGTGGAACTTTCAATTCTAATAATCGGGCATTGTTCTTATCTGCTGCTGCTGGTAATACACAATATATTGGCAATGCAAACGCCTCGGTGATTACCATTCCTTATTTGATTTTTTCCAACGCTTCTAGTTTGTTTTTAAACACAGATGTTTCGTTCACTGCACCAAACGGCGGAAATGCCATCACTTTTAACCCTGGCTCTACTACCAATTTCATTAACATTAACGGTAGAAATATGGTCGTGGGAACTGCTGGACAAACAGTAAACGTTTCAGGAACGCTCTTTGTGAAAGGTGGTGCTACTGGTAATGCATCCACTCTAGCTATCAATGGAAATGCAGGAACAATTTCTTTGAATGTTGACGCAGGTGGTGGGAATGCTTTCTTGAATACGCTAACCATCAACCATCCTGGCGTAACGGTCGTCAATTCAAATAATACCTATATCGAAAATTCTTTGGTATTAACAGCAGGAACCTTAACAATTGCACCAACAACGGGCACTTTGAATTTCCAAATAAACGGCTCTATCTCTCGTACTTCAGGAAATATCAATGCTGCCAATTCAAGTACTATCGTATCGTTCAATGGTTCTTCTGCCCAATCCATTCCTGCTTCTACGTTTACGGGGTCTATTTATAAATTGACAATTAACAATACAAGTGGGGTAACAACGTCGAGTGATTTAACCATTTCAAATACCCTAACCCTTACAGCTGGTTTGCTTTCAACAGGTTCAAATACCGTGATTTTAAGTACTGGTGCAACCACTTCGGGCGCATCATCCGCTTCTTATGTTGACGGAAAGTTGAAACAAACATTTACTTCGGCATCCGCTAAAACCTTCCCAATTGGTAAGGGAGGCAACTATCGCCCGGTAGTGTTTACTTACTCGGCAAACCCAACCAGCAAGGATGTAACGATTGAACAAATAGAATCGGTTTATCCAGCAGTGCCATCAACCGCAAGCACTGCAAGATTCGGTAACAGATATTGGACCATCACTCAATCCGCAACGGGTACTAATTATACCGTAGGGTTAAATAATGGAGGAAATACTCCTACTGGAACTGTAAACTTCCTTAGAAGGGAGGGCGCTGGTGCTACTACTAGCAATACGGTTACATTTAGTTCCCCTACTTATACCAATTCTTCCAGTTTTGCAACTACCAATACCGTAAATGATGTTGCACTTGTAGAAACCGCTATTCCGCTTACCATTGCAGGTGTTACTGCTGGCAACAAAACTTATAATGGAACAACCGTTGCTACCATTAACGTTGCTAGTGCTTTGTTAAGCGGAGTTGTTAGTCCAGATGATGTAACGCTAGTTACTGGCAGTGCAATTGGAGCTTTTGCTACTGCAAGTGTTGGTACGGGCAAAACCGTGACCACTAGTGGATTTACACTTTCTGGTGCGAACGCCACTGCTTACTCCTTAACACAACCATCTACAACTGCAGATATTACCACCGCAACCTTAACTATCACTGCTAATAACACCAACAAAACCTATGGTACTACCCAATCTACTCCAGTTGTAGGCGCAACAGCGTTCACTTCAAGTGGTTTGCAAAATAGCGAGACTATTGGTTCTGTTACGTTGGCTTACGGCGCAGGAGCAATCGCTGCTTCCAATGGTATTGGAAGTACTTCTACCATCACCCCAAGTGCAGCAACTGGTGGTACGTTTACCGCTAGTAATTATTCCATTACCTACAACCCAGGTACATTAACCGTAATTGCTGGTGCAGCTGGTACATGGGCAGGAGTAACTAGTACTGCATGGAACGTCGCTTCTAACTGGGCTAACAATACCGTACCTACCACTAACACCAACATTACCATCCCATCTGGTACCACTTTCTTACCAGTATTAGTTGCCAACACTGCGGTTGCTAACTTAACATTGGGATCAAGTACAACTTTAGGGTTAGGTGGATTTACATTAAGTATTTCAGGTGCTGTGAGCGATGCAGGTATCATTACTGGAACTGGAAATGTTACAACAACGGGTTCTTATATCACTTTCTCTAATCAACATACTTACACTGGAACCACCACCGTTAGTGCAGGTATTTTAGAGTTGGCTCGTACTGGCGGAAATACCATTCCTTCTACTAGCAATGTGGTTGTTACAGCTACAGGGTCATTGATTATTTCAAAAAGCCAGCAAGTGAATGACTTTACCTTGAGTAATAGCAGTGCCCTTTATGGTCTAGCCATTTCAGATGCAACAGTAACATTGACAATTGCGGGAACTTATACAGGTACTAGTGGTGGATTCTCCAATGCAGGAACCACGGTTCTTTCTGGAACGTCTAAAACTGGAACTGGTTTCCCTGGAACTGGCGTAACGGTACCTACTGTATTAAGTGTGCCAACCATTGGTAACTTAACCATCAATTTGGCAAGTGCATCTAACACGGCTGATATAAAAGTATCTGGTGCTGCTTTAAATGTTGGAGGTATATTAACTTTAACTAGTGGTATTGTTACCACTTCCACATCAGATTATCTATCTGTAACAGGTGCAATTTCTGGAGGTAGTGCTAACTCTTATGTAAGCGGGCCTTTGGGTCTTTATACACCCAATACCTCAACTAGAACTTTTCCAATTGGTAAAGGAGGTAACTATCGCCCAGTAACTTTCGCTTATTCTACTTCTAATGCTAATAACGGCGTTATAATAGAGCAAATAGAAGGAACCCCAACTGGTTTACCATCAACCGTAAGCCAAGGTCGTTTTGGTGCTAGGTATTATACCGTTACACAGTATCAAACTGGTTATTCATACAACATTGGTTTAACCAATAATTCACTCACTCCTACAGGGGTGGCAGTATTGTTAAGAGCAGATGGAGTAACCGTAACTACCCCAGCTTATACACTTACAGGTGGGTATTATACAACCTCTTCTGCTTATTCAGCAACTAATTTAACCAATGTACTAGCATTAGGCGAAACCGCCATTCCTTTGATAGTTTCTGGTGCAACTACTAGTAATAAAACCTATGATGCCACTAATACTGCAACCATCACAGGGGCAAGTTTAACTGGTGTTCAAGGTAGTGATGTAGTTACTTTATCTGCTGCCAATGCAACTTTTGCTTCGGCAAATGTGGGTACAGGTATTGCTATCACAAGCAACTACAGTATAAGTGGAACTAATTCAGCAGCTTATTTCTTAGCTGCACAGCCTACGTTAACTGCTCGTAACATAACAGCAGCAACTTTAACTATTACTGCTAACAATGTTTCTAAAGCCTATGGTGCTATATTAACGGGAGGCTCAGGCTCAACTGCCTTTACTTCTAGCGGTTTGGTAGGTGGTCAAACCATTGGTTCTGTAACCATAACGTATGGCTCTGGTGCTTTGGCTGGAGATGCTGTTGGCACCTATACCAGTCAAGTAACACCTTCTGCCGCAACTGGGGGTACGTTCAATCCTAGCAACTATTCTATTAGTTATATTACTGGTAATATAACCGTAACCTGTGTTGCATACACGGCAGTTTTATCTGGTACTGCTAACATTTGCGCTAGCGGCACAACCGATCTAACGGTAACTGTTACAGGTGGTTTAAGTCCTTTTACAGTGGTATATTCTGGTGGAACAGTTAATAGTTATACTAGCGGTTCGAACATCAGTGTTTCTCCAAGTTCTACTACCACTTATACCTTAACTTCTGTTACTGATGCTAATGGATGTACCGCTACACCTAGTGGTTCAGCTACGATAACTATTAAACCTACAGGAACATGGGTAGGTACTACCTCCACTTGGACAAATGCGGCCAATTGGTGCGGCGGTGTACCTACAGGTGCAAGTTCAGTTACCATCGAAGCTGGTTATACCACTCCTGCCATTGTGGGCACTTCGGCAGTGGATAATTTAACCATTGCCAGTGGAGCTTCCTTAACGGTTACTGGTACTTTACAAATTGCAGGTACTATCAGCAACAGTGGTACTTTAACGGCTACGGCAGGTACCATTGAATTAAATGGAAGTCTGGCACAATCAATTCCAGCAGCTACATTCTCTTCTAATACCATTCAAAATTTGGTAATCAACAACAGCAATGGAGTAACATTAGATGGTACCTTAAATATCACTGGTACCGTAACACCTACATTAGGTACTTTGAATACAGGTGGTTATTTGGTATTGAAATCTAGCCTTACTGGTACGGCAAGAATCGCTCAAGGTTCTGGCACTTATTTGAGTGGTAATGTAACCGTTGAACGTTTTATTACTTCTAAGGCAGCTCGTAAATACAGCTTTATCGGTAGCACTACTGCTCAATCCATCAGGAATGCTTGGCAAAGTCAAATCTACATTACAGGTGTGGGTACTGGCGGTCAAGCCTGTGGAACTACTTCTGGTAATGGAGGATCTACCGATAAGTACAATAGCAATGGTTTTGACAAAACGTTCTTGAATACACCAAGTATGTTCACTTATAATGCAACACCGGGTTCAAACGGCAGCCGTTGGGTAACAATTCCTAACACTTCTGATAATTTAGTACCAGGTAAAGGTTACAGAGTAAATATTCGTGGGGATAGAAACAGTGGTATTGTTACTTGTACTGACCAATTAAACTCAAATACACCAACCGCTCCAGAAGCAGTAGTGTTGAAAACAATTGGTACAGTGAGTACAGGGGATGTAATAGTTGCTTTAAATAATTTAGCATCTCATGCCTATACTTTATTAGCTAATCCTTACCCAAGCCAAATCAGCTTCTCTGCATTCAAGACTAGTAATAGTATTATCAACAATACCATGTGGACATATAGCCCCTATGGAAATGGTAATTACACCACTTATTCTAACGGGTTGGTAACTAATGCCGCCTCTGGTTATGATAATACTACTGGCGATTATTTAGCAAGCGGCCAGGCTTTCTTTGTAGAAGCAAATACAGGTGGTAGTGTTACTTTCTCTGAAAGCCATAAGATTGGTTCAACCATTCCTAACACCCAATACTTTGGTACTAGCAACCTTAAATTGGTGAGAATAGGGTTGAAGGCAACAGACAATACCTTGTTGGATGAAGCAATTATTCGTTTTAACAATAACGGCAGTAAAAATTATGTTGCCAATTGGGATGCGGTTTCTTTCGGAGGTGGTGCACAAACAGTAGCCATTACCAAAGCCGCTCGTAAACTTGCAATAGCCACATTTGCAGAACCAACGATAAATGATTCTATTCCATTCGTGGTAAGTAGTACAGCAAATGGTACTTACCGTTTAAGCTTTGCTGATTACCAAGATTTAGATAGCAATATGGCTATAGAGTTGAGGGATAATTACTTAGGTACGCAACAAAATGTGAGAAGCAATACCACCTACGATTTCAGTATTACAGCTGATTCGTTGAGTAAAGGCAATAATCGTTTTGTATTGTTATTCAAACCAACTGGTACTTTACCAGTAAGCTTTACCAAGGTGAGTGCAACATTAAACCGCAATAGTGCAGCTATAAAATGGAGTACAGCTCGGGAAGTGAACATCCGTAGTTATGAAGTAGAAAGAAGCCTAGATGCTAGAGCATTTAGTAAAGTAGCTCAGGTAGTTGCTACTGTTGCTAATAGTTATGAGGTTTATGATGTTCAATTGCCAGAAGCAAGTACATGGTATTACCGGATTAAGGCGATCGAGTCAAACGGTACCGCGCTTTACAGCAATATCGTAAAACTATCTCGTAGTAATCTTGAAACAGCTATCACCATTTTCCCTAATCCGGTTAAAGAGCGCTTGAATATAACCTTAGCAGCGGCTACTGCAAATGCAACCTATGGTGTGAAAGTATTCACAGTTGCAGGTAAGCAAGTGTTTACACAAACAGGATTACAAGCCAATGGCAACCAAATTAGTATTGATGCCACTAATCTAGCGTCTGGTTTGTACCTAGTTGAGTTGACTAATGCTCAGGGCGAATCTTGGAAGCAAAAGTTTATCAAAAACTAGTGGATTTTGATTAAATTATAAAGCATTACCCTTCTAAACATAAAGCCCTTTCTGCCCTCGGTGGAAGGGGCTTTATCTTTTGTTGGGCATACAAAGCCGAATCGAGTTCGTCCAACCTAACGCTAAGAAGTCTAGTTACAAAAATTTAGCATTGAATGGTTTGATGCAAGCCCCTTTAACATGAATTGCGACATCCTATTTATTCATTCCCGTTGCGAATCAAATATTGACATAAACTTTTTGTAAACGTACCTTTTATAAGCTACCACACTACCGTTCCTTTATATTCGCCTTCACATACTTTTGCTAAATGAAATTTACTGTTGTACGCCTACTATCACTTGTAATGATTGCTGCTATGAATACGAATGCCCAAACTGTTGTTCCCTTATACCAAGGAAAAATACCTAACTCAAAACCTTGTAAATTGTCAGAATCTGAACCCGCTCCGGGTAGGATAGATGGCATAATAACTCCTGTTTTGTATGTTTATTTGCCGGAAAAACAAGATTCAGCAAAAACCGCCGTTATCATTTGCCCTGGCGGGGGATATGCTCGTTTGGCCATTAACCACGAAGGACATCAAGTAGCCCAAGAACTCAATAAAAAAGGTATCACAGCTTTTGTACTCAAATATCGACAACCCAAAAATGCCGAATGCGTTGAAAATACAGAAACTGTGGCTTTGATGGATGCGCAACAAGCCATAAAACTGGTACGTGATAATGCTGGTACATACAAGATTAATCCTGAAAAAGTGGGCGTGCTTGGATTTTCGGCTGGTGGTCATTTGACAGCTACCTTGGGTACACATTATTCCAACAGCTTAGTTGATAATCCCTCTAATACCAATCTTAGACCCAGCTTTCTGGTATTGATATATCCAGTGATTAGCTTCAAAGACAGCATTGCCCACAAGGGTTCGAGGGAAAATATGCTGGGTAAAAAACCCTCGGAAGAAAAGATATTATTGTACAGCAATGAATTACAAGTAAATAGCCAAACCCCACCCACATTTTTACTCCATGCAATAGATGATAAAGCAGTGCCAGTGGAAAATTCCCTAGCTTTTTTTACCAGTCTTAGGAATAACAAAGTACCAGCAGAAATGCACCTTTATCAAAAAGGTGGACATGGTTTTGGGATGAATAATGCAGCAGAACCAGGCAATTGGATGGTGTTGTTATATAGCTGGTTGGCTACCAACCAATTAATCAATGGCAAGTAAATGGTTGTTAAGTATTAGGTATTAGTGTGGAATAATTTTTAGGTGTTTCCATTTTGGACGGACAATATAAGGGACAGACAGCTGAACTGTTTTACACTAATCAGAATTGGTTGATTTTTATGCGTGGAAGTCATTAAAAAATCTTCAGCCAAATAATCGAAGAAAGTCTAGCAGTGCCTATTTTAACTACGAGACTCTAAAACTAACAACAAACCCCTAACAACTATTAAGTGCTTGCCAATTCAATTTCAAGGAAAGGCATTTTGGACACATAGCCCAAATCAAATTCTAAGGTTTCAAGGGGGTGTTTACGTTTGTTATCAAAAGTGGGAACGAATATGTCATCCCTTTCGAAAATAGGTGTAGTAGTAGCGCATCCAATCAACAAGGCTTCTGCACCTTCATGAATCAATAGATCAAAGATTTGTTGCAATTTCTTTTTAGTTTTTGGCTGTAAAATGTTTTTGCCAATATGTTTGAATAAGGTATCGTGAACAAAGATTCTATCTGGTAATGGCGGAAGAATGGCTTCTAGATTTTTTGGAAAAAGTGTTGACTCAAAAAATTCAATCTCAATGGTTTCTTGTGTACCTGCTAAACCAATTTTTTTGATACCCATATTTGCCAAATCAAGCGAATCAATTATAGATACATTAAGTAACGGCACTTTTGGTTCATTAGGATTGGGCATTGGAAGGAAAGGAAATGAATCCGCATATAAAAGAATACCCGAAACGCCCACAGATTGAAGATGATAGCAAGTTTCGCAGAGCAGTAAAAAACTGGTTTCCCAATCATCAATGGCTCTCTTTGATTTTACCTGTGTATAGTTGTTAGCAAATAATAAACAGCTTTCAAAATAAAGCCCACCAAGTTTTTCAGGAATACCGTGATGCTTGATACGATAGTAATCGTTCATGCTTATTTGTCTTATACCACTAATAATACCAAACTTTTTCATAAATCAAATGCAACTCGTTAAGGATTTATATTTCAATGTAGTGCCAGCGAAAATACCTAAAATCGGGCGTGTTAGCTAATTGATTTCGTCAAAAACAGCATAATTATTGATTTTTTAAGACTGTCTATTGAAACTAGGTATTTTTTTTTGGTTACTAATCTATTAATCGTACGATGAAATGAAAACGTTGGAGTTGTTTATTTTCTGTTAATCACAGCCAAATGGTTAAACCAATTTGTTGAAAACATATCTTGCAACCATTAACAATTAAATGATTCTAGTATGAAAAAGTTATTATTGGTTTTATTGACCACCGGAATGTTTTCCCTTGCTACTAAGGCTCAAGATGCACCCACTCAAAAGCCACTTGCTGCTGCACCAGCAAAAATGAGCAAAGAGGAAAAGCAAAAAATGATGCAGAAAAAAGAAGAGGAAATGAAAGCTGAGTTAGTGGCTGTTGGTGCTACACCAGAGCAAATAGCAAAAGTGAAAGAAGCAACATTGGCAATTAAACAGAAAGAAAAAGCCGTTAAAGAAGATGCCTCTATTTCAGAAGATGAAAAGAAATTGAAAGGAAAAGAATTGAAAGAAGCTCAAAAAGCGAAGCTGATTGAAATTTTAGGTGTTGAGAAAGCAAAACAATTTGCTGAAAATAGAAAGAAAGCTAAAAAGGATGCCCCGAAAGACGGCCCTAAAGACTAATTTTTACGTTTAATGATACCCACAAAAGCAGTGACTTTACAAGTCACTGCTTTTTTTATGCCATCCTGTTTACCATGCGATGTTTTAGAGGTGTCAATATTTTCCATCAAAAATTCAAGCGGTTTTCATAGTTACTTATGCCAACAATCAATCAGTTTGTGGTTGACTATTTTCTGATTTCTTTATTCGTTGCCTCATAAAAAATGCCTTTCATCATATTCTAACAGCAAAATAACAATCTGTTGCAACATGCACTACTACATTCGCCGCGGTTAAACTTAAATTATTATGTGGGGCATATTAAATAGAAGGAATTACATTTTCGCCATAGCAATGCTGCTTATACCAGTTTGTTTAAGGAGCCAAAATGCAAAAAACAAGTTTACTGTCAGTGGAACCGTGCGCGACAAAGGCACTGGCGAAACCTTAATAGGAGCTAATGTACTCATAGTCGGGCAGTCTGGATTGGGTGCTGTTACCAATTCTTATGGATTTTATTCCGTAAGTGCTTCATCAGGCAATTATCGGTTGGTGGCTAGTTTTTCGGGTTATCGGTCAGATACCATACAGATAACGCTAGATAAAAACATCGCTTTATCTATTAATTTGGCAAAAGCCATCAACCAATTAGATGAAGTAACCGTAACAAACCGTAAAAAAGGGGACAACGTTAGTAAACCCATCATGGGCGTTCAAAAGTTGTCGATTGACGACATCAAGAATGTACCCGTCTTGTTCGGCGAAAAAGATGTGCTGAAAACCATCCAATTATTACCAGGTATCAAGAGTGCAGGAGAGGGGAATAGTGGCTTTTATGTTAGGGGAGGCAGTAGCGACCAAAACCTTATTTTATTGGATGAAGCAGTGGTGTACAATCCATCCCATTTGCTGGGCTTCTTTTCTACATTTAATTCTGATGCGATCAAAGACATCACCGTTTTCAAAGGTGGTATGCCCGCAGAGTATGGCGGTAGGTTATCGTCCGTTCTTGACATTAAAATGAACGATGGAAACAACAAAAAATATGGAGTAAGTGGGGGAGTAGGTTTAATAGCCTCGCGCATAAACTTGGAAGGACCCATCAAAAAGAAAGAAGAAAAAGGTTCTTTCACAGTGAGTGCCAGAAGAACTTATGCAGATGTATTCCTAAAACTATCACCGGATTCTTCCTTAAATCAAAATACACTGTATTTCTACGACCTCAATGCCAAAGCAAATTATAAGCTCAATGATAAGAACAGGTTATTTCTATCTGCTTACACAGGCAGGGACAAGTTTGGTTTCGGCAGCACATTTGGTATTGACTACGGTAATCTTACCAGCACCTTGCGCTGGAATCATGTTTTTAGCACCCGCATGTTCTCAAATACTTCTTTGATTTATTCTAACTACAGCTATAAAATAAAAATCAACTCCGGTTCTACTGATTTAGTCATCAATTCCAGAATCAGGGATTTGAACCTGAAACAAGATTTCCAATACTTCATCAATGCCAATAACCGAATAAATTTCGGGTTCAATATTGTTCACCACAATATCGTTCCAGGAACCATCACCGCTTCAGCTTCTTCCAGCTTCAATAGTCTTGATTTGCAGAAGAAAAAGAGCTTAGAAAATGCAGCTTATATCTCCCATGAATGGAGTGCTACTAAAAAAATCAATGTAACTTATGGTCTAAGACTATCTACTTTCAGTGCTTTAGGTGCGGGTACTTTTTATACCTATAATGAAGATGGTAGCAAAAAAGATAGTGCCACCTATGGTTCAGGAAGATTCGTAAAATCTTATGTGTACCTCGAACCCCGTGTTGCCGCTAGTTTCAAACTGGGCGAAAACAACTCTATCAAAGGGTCTTACACCAGAAACCTGCAAAACCTACATCTACTATCTAATGCCACCGGGGCCAGCCCTACCGACTTATGGATTGGTAGCAGCAACAATGTGAAACCAGAAGTGGCAGACCAAGTTGCCTTGGGTTATTACCAAAATTTCAAGCAAAATGTATTTGAATTCTCAGCAGAAATCTATTACAAAACTCTCCAAAATCAAATTGATTACAAGAATGGCGCAGAATTAAGGGCCAACGAAAATGTAGAATCTCAATTGCTAACGGGGCAGGGGAGGGCTTATGGTTTGGAATTATTCTTAAAAAAGAAGTACGGAAAATTCAATGGTTGGGTAGGTTATACGCTTAGCAAAACCGAACGACTCATTCCTGGTATTAACAAAAGCGAATGGTACAATGCCATGCAAGACAGAACCCACGAAATTTCTATTGTAGGCATTTATCAGGCGAGCAAAAAATGGACGTTCTCTTCCACTTTTGTTTATTATACTGGCAATGCAGTGACTTTCCCTAGTGGAAAGTACAATGTGGACGGACGTACCTATTTTAATTATACAGAACGCAATGGGTACAGAATGCCTAATTACCATCGCCTAGATGTAGCCGCCACCTTGCAAGGAAAGAAGACAGCTAAGTATGAAAGCAACTGGAGTTTTTCTATTTACAATTTGTATTCTAGAGAAAACGCCTTTAGTATCGATTTCCAAGAGGATCCAGGCGACCCTTCCAAAACCCAAGCTGTTCAAACCACGTTGTTTAAATTAATTCCTTCTGTTACTTACAATTTTAAATTCTAACCAATGAAGCAATTCCTTTTTACCAAATACACTGCTATTTTCTGCATCATTTTGGCATCTGCTTGTACCAAAGTAATTGATATTAACCTCAACGATGCTGCACCACAAATTGTGATTCAAGGAGCTATCACTAATGAAGCAGGGCCTTACACAGTTAAGATTACACGTTCCATTAGCTTCAACAGCGATAATGTGTATCCAGCGGTTACTGGGGCAATTGTGGTGGTTACCGACGATTCCACCAATGCAAAAGATACTTTGTCAGAATCTGCTGCAGGTATTTATTCCACTCATGCCATAACAAATGGAATAATTGGTCACACCTATCATTTGTACATTAAAGTGGGCGGAGTCGAATACACTGCCACCTCCACCATGCCCAAGCAAGTATTACTAGATACCGTTACATTTCAAACAAATACAGGGTTTGGCAATAGCGTTACCAATGCCATTCCTAATTTTCAAGATCCACCAAATGGATACAATGCGTATCATTTCTTGCAAAAAGTGAATGGCAAACCGGTAAAACAAATTTTTGTTTTTGATGACCGTTTATCAGATGGCAGATACATCTCCCGTCAATTATTTAACGATAGTAGTTACATTAATGATAAGGACACGGTGTTACTCGAAATGCAATGTATAGACAAACCCATTTTTGAGTATTACAAACAACTTTCTGGTCAAGACCCTACCAATGGACAACCTACTTCTCCAGCCAATCCCACCACTAATATTAGTAATAATGCCCTGGGCTATTTTAGTGCACATACCGTGCAAAGAGATACCGCTGTGTTTAGAAAATAGTTAGTACATAACTCGTTTAATAGGTTACCTAAAGCTTACCAAAAGGATGCAACTTTTGGTAAGCTTTTTTATTTTACACCATTCAAGGCATTTCTATGCAAAATCAAATGACAGAGAAGTAGATAGCATCTTATGGACATAGGCCTAATGAGTCTTATGTCCATTCGATAACGGTAACGCGAATATTTGGTTATATTTTGAGTAAGTAAACATAGTTTCGTAGCTAATTAATTGCAATCAAAAGCATTCAGATGTTGACACTTTCCTTGGCTTGTTTAAGTTTGATTTGCTACATTTTTTGCCTACCCTGCTATTTGCTGTATGAAAATAAGATTTACCCCTTCCCGATTAGTGATTGCCTTGCTTTTGACATTACCCCTCAATAGTTATTGCACCAATACTATTGTTGCCACCAAAACCGACCTAACCAATAAAATAGCTTCTGCCAAACCTGGTGATACAGTTACTGTGAAAAATGGCACCTACAACTGGGGAAGCATCATCCTCAACAATACCAAAGGAACTATTTCCTCTAAATGGATTGTGCTTCAAGCAGAAACCTTTAATGGGGTACAATTTATTGGGAGTACCTACTTATGTTTTGGGGGAACAAGGTTGTTGATTTCGGGATTCAAATTTGTGAATGGAAATGCAGGCACCAATGATGTAATTCAGTTTAGAGGAGGTACAGGGGCTACCTCTCCAAGGGCTTTTTATTGTCGCCTAACCAATATTACCATAGACAATTACAACAGCGATTCCACTGGTTATAGTTTGCCCACACCCACGGACACTAAAAACAGATGGGTTGCCCTATTTGGTAGTAATAATCGTATTGATCATTGTACTTTTTTGAACAAAAACAACGGTGCCCCCACCATTGCAGTAATGTACGACAGTGCCAATTACCCCATTGGTGGTCTTTCTACCTATCACTTGATCGACTCAAATTATTTTAAGGGTAGAGGATGGCAAGGGGGCAACGAAGGCGAAACCATCCGTGTGGGACTGGGTAGTATGTCTGCCAGCGACGGCTATAATGTGGTGGAATACAACCTTTTTCAGGATGGGAAATCTTCAGATCCTGAGATTATCTCCAATAAATCTAACCGCAACACCTATCGCTACAATACATTTCTAAATTATGACGGTGGAATAACCCTCCGCCAAGGCAGGTATTGTACCGTACACAGCAATTTCTTTATTAAAACCACCAACTCCAAAACCTCCACTAGTCAATATGGCGTTCGGGTAATTGACAAAGGGCATAGCATTTATAACAATTATTTCGAAGCTTTAAATGCCAATGATGGCAAACTCAATACCATGCCCTGCCCAATAGTGCTATATAGTGGCTACTCCAATACCGATAGCCTTGTTGTACCTATTCCTCGTTACTATTCAGCAGACAGTGCTATTGTGGCATTCAATAGCATCCTCAATTGCTACGGTGGTGCTGGCATCCAAATAGGATTTAATGCCGATAATGCAGCCCCTTTCAAACCCAAAGGCATTGTTATTGCCAACAACCTCATTAAAATGCTCAATGGCCAAGCTGTGGCCGTAGATACCGCAGCAGCTGGGGGGCAAACGGTAGGTTTTTCCGCAGAGGGAAATTTGTACAAAGCGCCCAGTGGCTTGGGCAATGCCCCAACTGCGGGTTTCACTTCCAACAACATATCGTTAACCACCAAAAAATACGGTGCATTTATTCCCCCTAATGTGGTAAAAGATGCGGCAGTTAATTCTGCTACCTACTCGCCACTATTAAACGGAACAGACCTTTTTGGATTTTCAAGAACCAGTATTTTCGACGTAGGTGCCATTGAACTCAATGCCACTGGCACTATCATCAACTCCCCATTAGATTCCACCCAAGTAGGTGCGGGCATGCCCATTATTATACTACCTGTAATACTCCACTCATTTACGGGTACTCGCAATAACCAAACGGTTGCTTTGCAGTGGCGAGTTACCGCAACTGACGAAATAGATCATTTTGAAATAGCAACCAGTGCCGATGGACTAATTTTCAATAATGAAAATACCGTAGCTGTAGCCTCCAAACTTCAATACCAATGGACGACTCTAGCAGCAGCAAGGGAAAAAGTCTATTATCGTTTAGCCATTTACACCAAGTCTGGCAAACGCATTTATGCAAAACCTATTTTACTTGCCACTACTGCTAACGAAGCCTCTGTACAAATCTTCCCCAATCCTACTAAATCGACATTAGGCATATTTGTTTCGGGCATTAGTTCACCGATAGAAGCCAACATTATTGATTTTACAGGAAAAGCTGTACGACGCATTTACTTACAAAATGGGTATAATGCCTTTACCTTAACCTCCTTAGTTGCAGGTAGTTACCAAGTGCTTATTCCTTCCAGCCAAGGTATTTCTAGGCATCTGCCGTTTGTTGTGGCACAGTAAAATGTTCAAATTTGTGTATCGAAATTAGTTTTTAGTAGTATTTATACCCAAAAAGGGATAAAACGTCCATCAACTTCCCAAAAGTTTAATTCTTCTGGGAAGTTAAAATGCTGAGTAGTGTGTTGAGCGTATTTTTTTATCAAGTTTAAAATATAACATAGCGGATAGGTTATGCATCCAGTAGTTGCACAAGATTAAGTACCCTCAAAAAATTGCCCCAGTGGGAAATTCCATCCAAAAAAGGTCGGTTTTAGAGGGATATGTGGGAATTTTATTCAAATTTTAGTCCATTTTCAACCGTCTAACGGTCATTTGAAAATGAAAATGGCCTCAGTACGACCGTCCAATGGTCATTTTAAAATGAAAATGGCCTCAGTACGACCTTCCAATGGTCATTTTAAAATGAAAATGGCCTCAATACGGCTGTCCAATGGTTATTTTAAAATGAAAATGGCCTCAGTACGGCTGTCCAATGGTCATTTTAAAATGAAAATGGCCTCAGTACAACTGTCCAATGGTCATTTTAAAATGAAAATGGCCTCAGTACAACCGTCCAATGGTCATTTTAAAATGAAAATGGCCTCAGTACGGCTGTCCCATGGTCGTTTTAAAATGAAAATGGCTTTAGTACGGCTGTACCATGGTCATTTACAAACAATTACCACTAAAGAGTGGCTAAATGAAGCACATTTAAAACCAAAAATATCATCTAAAGGAGGGGTTTTCTTTCATTTCTACCTCAATTTAATTGCTTACAGATGTAAAGGTGTGGGGTAAGTATAAAAGATATCCTATTAAACAACAGCCATTACTACAACCGTCAATTTTTCAAGAGGTATGTTTTAATCAATCATTTGTGCATATTTCGGCGGCATTTATCAAAATAAGGAAGCGCCTGTTTATTGGCTTATTTTCAACGGGTCTTTCTTTGTTTTTTCCACTATTTTAGCATGTTAGCGTGGTTTTTTTGTTAAAATAGGATTTTTTTCAGGAATTTTTATTGTTAATATTCATTGAGTGGATTGGATTATTATTTTCGCAAACTAGTAAATGAATACAGTATGAATCCTCAATTTTTTTATTCGCCCGACAATACAGAGGCGAAAGCAACCAGCCCAAGTTTATCTACAGGGGCATCTAGTACGGTAACCAATGTTAAGGCCGTTAACCGGAAACCATTTATACCCAATAAGCAAGCCGATTTAGCGGACGTTGCTGTTGATGTAAGTAACAATTGGAAATCATATCCGAAATTGACCCTAATGTGGATTACGCAAGCCGATTTTGCCGACGAAGCACAGACCTATGCTGCTCAAATTAGTACCACCTTGGACGTAGGCAGTAATCAGTCCCCCAATTCATCTACCCTTAAAGTTTTAGATAAGAAGATAGATACAGGCATTTCAAAAATTAGAAAGCGTTTAAATTCCATTTATGACGAACCAGTTGTTTATGCCCAGTACAGCAGGTATGGGTTGCATAAAAAAAGGGGACATTATAAATATCCTACCGATCGAGATACTCGTTTATTGAATTTAGATTTAATTATTAAAAGTATAGTGGAAGATGGTTTAGATAAATTTCCAGATTATGGCACCGCATTTTGGACAAAAATGAAAACCGATTATAGTGCTGCATTAGGCAAAGAAAGTTCAACCAATCAAGCATTAAGTGGATTAGTAGGAAAAAAGACAGTTACGAAAGCGCACATACGTGAAGTGTTAATATGTCTATGGGATGTGATAAAAGGTAATTATCGAGGTCAAGCCTATTCCACCGCTTTATCCATGGGCTACAGAAAAAAAGGCCAATAATACAGCAAGGATAAATAAATGAGGGTTGCCACCACTACAAAATTCGGCAACGATTCTTATAGCTAAATCCATACAGTGCCATGCCACTGTATGGATTTTTTTTGTGCCATCAAGCGAGCAATATTATTTTTTGGTAAAATTGTTAACAAATTAAAGCAAATCTCCTATTTTAGCGAGCAATAATTCTATCATTTTACTATCTAATTTTTTCAAACTTTCAAAAGACGGGTTATGAGGCAGGTTTTTGGTGTACGCTATATAAGGGCAATAGTAGTGTTTGGTTTTTTATTGGGGTTGATTGTGATAAGCCCTAAGCTGGTGGATGGTCAATGGACTCCTGTGGGGAGTTATAATACTGCGCACGGTGATTTTAACAATATCACTACATCTTTCACCAAAGACCAAAGTGGTAATCTGTATGCTGCGGGTTGGTTCGAGAACTGCAATGGGAAAAAATATGTTGCCAAATGGAACGGCAGCGGCTGGAGCGAACTCGGCGGCACCAACGCTTCTACGTTTAACTATTTTATAAGTACCCTTACCACCGATGCGGGTGGAAATGTGTATGCAGCAGGAGGGTTCACGAACAGCAATGGGAAGTTCTATGTTGCCAAATGGAACGGCAGCGGCTGGAGCGAACTCGGCGGCACCAATGCTTCTACGTTTGATTATGGCATCAATTCCATTACCACCGATTCGGGCGGCAATGTGTATGCTGCGGGCTGGTTCGGGAACGGCAATGGGAAATATTATGTAGCCAAATGGAACGGCAGCACATGGAGCGAGCTCGGCGGTATTAACGCTTCTACTTTTAATGGTACTTATGGTATCCAAACCCTTACCACTGATGTGGGGGGCAATGTGTATGCAGCAGGAGGGTTCACGAACAGCAATGGGAAGTTCTATGTAGCCAAATGGAACGGCAGCGGTTGGAGCGAACTCGGCGGCACCAATACTTCTAAGTTTTTTGGTACTTATGGTATCAATACCCTTACCACCGATGCGGGCGGCAATGTGTATGCTGCGGGCTGGTTCACGAACAGCAATGGGAAACATTATGTAGCCAAATGGAACGGCAGCGGTTGGAGCGAACTCGGTGGTACAAACAATTCTACATTTAGCTCTTATATCAATACTCTTACTACCGATGCGGGTGGCAATGTGTATGTTGCGGGCAATTTCAAAAACGGCAATGGGAAGTTCTATGTAGCTAAATGGAACGGCAGTGATTGGAGCGAACTCGGCGGCACAATTGCTGCTTCGTTTTATAGTTCATATGGTATTCAAACCCTTACCACCGATGGGGGCGGCAATGTGTATGCTGCTGGCTATTTCAGGAACGGCATTGGGAAATTCTATGTAGCCAAATGGTACGGCAGCGGATGGAGCGAACTCGGCGGCACCAACAATTCTACGTTTATTAATTCTATTTCTACCCTAACTGCCGATGCAAGCGGCAATATGTACGCTGCTTGCAATTTCACGGACGTCAATGGGAAATACTATGTAACGAAATGGAACGGCAGCAGTTGGAGCAAACTCGGCGGCATCAACGCTTTTACTTTTGATAGTTCTATCGTTACCCTTACCACAGATGCGGGCGGCAATCTTTATGCCGCGGGCGAATTCAGGAACGGCAATAAGAAACAGTATGTAGCCCAATGGAACGGCAGCGGCTGGAGCGAACTCGGCGGCACCAACGCTTCTACGTTTAATTGGAGAATCAATACCCTTACCACCGATGCGGGGGGCAATGTGTATGCTGCCGGCGGTTTCAGTAACGGCAACGGGAAGCAGTATGTAGCCAAATGGAACGGTAGCGGCTGGAGTGAACTCGGCGGCACCAACGCTTCTGCGTTTAATAATAGTATTTTAACCCTTACCACCGATAACGTCGGCAATGTGTATGCTGCTGGCTATTTCAGTAACGGCAATGGGAAATTCTATGTAGCCAAATGGAACGGCAGCGGATGGAGCGAACTCGGCGGCACCAACGCTTCTACGTTTAATAGTTATATCCATACCCTTACCACCGATGCTGGCGGCAATGTGTATACTGCGGGCTGGTTCAGTAACGGCAATGGGAAATGGTATGTAGCCAAATGGAACGGTAGCGGCTGGAGCGAACTCGGCGGCACCAACGCTTCTACGTTTTATGGTCATTATGGTATTAAAACCCTTACCACCGATGCAGGCGGCAATGTGTATGCCGCGGGCGATTTCACGAACAGCAATGGGAAATGCTATGTAGCCAAATGGAACGGCAGCGGCTGGAGCGAACTTGGCGGCACCAACGCTTCTACGTTTAATGGTGGTATCATGGGTGGTATCTCTACCCTTACTACCGATGCGGGCGGCACTGTGTATGCTGGTGGCTATTTCACATTGAATGTGCCCAATTATACAACGAATTATGTGGCCAAATACACCAACCCCACGGCCACCCCAGTAACCCTCACCACCCTTACCGCCAAACCAACCGAAACCCAAGAAGTAGCACTCGCATGGCAAACTGCCACCGAAACAAACAGCAGCCATTTCATCATAGAACGCAGCACCGATGGTAAGGCATTCATATCTATTGGAAAGGTAAAAGCCATTGGTACAGGCGCGAATGCCTACCACTTCAATGATCAAAAACCTCCACTGGGTAAGGAGACTTACTATCGCCTAAAAATGATAGATAAGGATGGTAGTTTTGAATACAGCAAAGTAGTATCTGTTTCACTATTCACTCACCACTCACCACTAATCACTATTAGCCCCAATCCTGCTAAAGACAAGGTGCGCATTACCATACAAATCAATAAGGCAGAAAATGGGGTCTTGCAAATAATCAACACAGCCGGTAAAGTGGTCAAGCAACAAAAGGTGAGTTTAAGGGAGGGATTGAATCAAATCAATGTGTCTATTAATTTCCTTGCTAAGGGTAACTATATTGTATCGCTTAAAACCGAAAGCAATCAGTATCAAGAGCAGTTTATAAAGGAGTAATGAATTTATAAAGAAGCATAACCCTGTTTCGTTAGTTACTACTATATTATAATAATAAAACCTTTGGTGCGTTGTTACCAAAGGGATTTTTTTGTGCATTGCGAGGGCAAAAGATTATTCTTGAATAAAATAGTGCTGTATTTCAAAAAGACACTTTATTTTAGCATGCAATAATCCCTTACTATTTTAATATTAGCCACTTTAAAAATCAGTTAGTAGCATTTTCCATTTTTGGTGATTCCTTAAGTTTTGAGTGAAATAAATTTTGAATTATGGTTAGAACATTAATAACACCGATTTCAGAAACAATTAGTTTCAAAGTGCCCAAGCAGTACATCGGTAAAGAAATTCAAATCATTGCTTATGAAGCTGATGAAGTAACAATTGTAAATGAAGGGGTGGCGGGTAAAAAGAAGGAAGTAAGCTTCAATGCCATCCAGCTAGATACATTAAATCATAAATTTAACAGAGAGGAAGCGAATGAGCGATAGCGTTTTTTTAGACAGCAATGTGTTGGTGTATGCTTATTCGTATAATGAACCTGCAAAGCAATTAACTGCAAGACAAATTATTCAACATCAAACAACCCTCATTAGTACACAGGTTTTGCAAGAGTTGGTAAACATCGTTACTAAGAAGTATAAATATAGTTATACAGATGCACAACAAGTGGTAGCGGAAAACCTACAAAACAATCAATTGCATACGAACACTGCAACTACTATTTTAAGTGCCTGTGAAGTTGCACAGCAATATAAATTCTCGTTTTATGATAGCTTAATCATTGCGGCTGCCTTAGAAAGCAATTGTAGTATTTTGTATAGCGAAGATTTGCACAATGGGTTAGTGGTTAAGGATAAGCTTACCATTATCAACCCATTTATATGAGCAATATCCAAAACAAAAACATAACTACTAACTAAAAAGGATTTAATTGCAACCAAATTTATTTATGGCCATAGACGTAATGCAAAGCATAGACATCATTGAGGTAATGGAAAACGCGGTGGAAAACAATAGACCACCCGAAGACATCAGAGATGAACTAGACCTAGGATATAAGATAGAAGACCAGAGTATCATTCTATTCGATATTAGACCCAGATTTGACAATCCTAGTATCATTATGGAATACCCATTTGCAAAGGCCACTTTTGTGAAAGCAAAAAATGAATGGAAAATATTTTGGCTGAGGGCAAGTGGAAAATGGGACAGCTATGGTCCACAACCAACTGTGAAAAAACTAAAGGAGTTTACAGAGATTGTATTCGAGGATAAGCATTTCTGCTTTAAGGGATAATATTATTGCTTTGGAAATACCGTAATGCAATTATTAGTCGTAGTTACGTTGACTCAATGAATGATGTAGATACTGGTTATTTATGTTTCGTCTTTTTCACCTAGGATGACGATGAAGTTATTTATTACACTGAGTTCCACTGAGGTTTCACAGAGTGGCACGGAGTGTGTAACTCTGTGGCACTCTGTGAAACCTCAGTGTTATTATCCTAATGCTACCTAACTAAATAAATACGCCACATCGTCTTTGGTGAGTTTTTTCACAAATCCATTTTCATCACTAATCAAATCGGCACTCAAGGCTTTTTTCTTTTGTTGGAGTTGCAATATTTTTTCTTCAATAGAATCTTTACAGATTAGCTTGTAAGCAAACACATTTTTCTTTTGTCCGATTCTGTGCGTACGATCAATGGCCTGTTGCTCCGTTGCGGGATTCCACCAAGGATCTACTAAGTACACATAGTCTGCAGAAGTAAGGTTAAGCCCTACACCGCCTGCTTTCAAGCTAATGAGGAATATTTTAATCGTTTCATCTTCCTGAAAATCGGCCACGGATTTTTGCCGATCGGTGGCTTTGGTACTGCCATCGAGGTAGAAGAATTGAATGCGTCGCTTCGTTAATTCTTTGGCTATTAGTTCTAGCATCGAGGTAAACTGACTAAAAACCAATGCCTTATGGTTGCTACTGTTTTCTTCTATTTCCCGCATCAGCTCATCAATTTTTACGCTCACATTGGGGAAAGCCTGCTCTTCGTTCAAGATAGCGGGGCTATCACAGATTTGGCGCAGCTTAGTTAACCCACTCAAAATATAAATTCCCGCTTTTGCCATTCCCTCTTCGGCAATTTTATCCATGATTTTCTTGCGAAAATCCTCCTTAAAACTATTGTAGATGGTGCGCTGCTTGCTTTCCATTTCGCACCAAATGATTGTTTCTGTTTTTTCTGGCAAATCCTTGGCCACTTGCTCTTTTGTTCTCCTTAACATAAAAGGATAAATGAGTTTGCGAAGCTCATCGGTTTTGGATTTGTCGTTGTCCCGATCGATAGGGTTGGCATACTCTGTTTTAAAGAATTCCATATTACCCAACAAACCAGGATTGATAAAATTAAATTGTGAATACAGGTCAAATGTATTGTTCTGTACAGGTGTGCCACTTAATATAAGGCGATTGCGCGATGGCACTAGCTGGGCTGCTTTGGCCGTTTGCGACAAATGATTTTTGATGGCCTGACTTTCATCTAAAATGACATACCCAAACTTAAATTGCATCAATTGCTCAATATCGCTACGCAATACTCCATAGCTGGTGATTACAATATCTGCATTTAGCACATCGTGTTCACTCAAAGTTCTGTCTGTACCGTAGTGTACATAATAAACCAGATGGGGTGTAAACTTTTCTATTTCCGTTTGCCAATTGTAAATAAGTGAAGTGGGGCATACGATTAAATGGGTTTCGCCTTTGTGCTTGGTTTGCATTCCGCTCAAAAAAGTGAGTGTTTGCAAGGTTTTACCCAAGCCCATATCATCGGCCAAACAGCCTCCCCAGCCCATTTCATCCAAGAGGTTCATCCATTGGTAACCCGATTTTTGGTAATCCCTTAGTTCGGCTTTGATGTTAGCTGGAAGTTTCACCTTTTTAACGTTCTCAATATCTTTTAGCTTCTGCTTTTTGAGGCGTATTTCTTCAAAAGTGGGCTCGCTCGCATTCATGTCAGATTCATGCAATTGGTCAATAACCGTCCAATGCAGTTTGCTTACTTGCATCGATTCATTTTTCACATTGCCCATGCGCATCAGCGAAGCAAACTTTTTAATCCATTCTTCTGGTAACACGCCCAACGAACCATCGCCCAACAACACAAACTGTTGTTTATTGATGATGGCTTTACGCAATGTGGCCAAAGGAATGATTTGATCGCCATAACTCACCGTCATTTGAATATCAAACCAATCTACCCCGCTGCTGGCTTTCATTTCAAAAACGGGTTTATTGGTGTTGTACTTAAACCGTTTTAACCGCTCCATGCCAAAAATGGGAATATCCATTTCTTGCAATTGCTCGTACATATCTAAAAACCAATTCTTCTTCATCACTTCCTCAAAAGGCAGGTAAAAAAAATCGTTGTTCTGATGGAAGAAAAGTGGGTGTAGCGAGCGTAAACTGTCAATCAATTTGTCTTCTTCCTCTGGTTTTCTTTGGATATTCACTACACCATCTGCTAACTCTAGCGTGGTGGTTTCTGCGCCGTCATTGTCTAATTCATAGTCTTCATACAACCATTTAGGTGTAAGGGTTAAATATTTTTCGTTGATTTCACCCACATACACCCTTGGTTCTGGTAATGGATTGATGGTACTATTTTTAATAACAGTACCAAAATCGATTGTAAATTTTTGGGAAAGCGGCAAGACAATTTTGTTGATGAATTCATTTTTAGCAGCAATCGGCACCATCAATTTACCTTCTGGTAGGTAATCGCTCACCTCCCCAAAATTATCTGGCTGGCGGTAAAATATATCCTTACTAAGAATCAAGAATTTATGAATGCTATAATTTTCCAGTGCTTCATTGCTGGTGGTATTCCATAATTCTAATTCTAGCGAGATAAAGGCTTTCGTTTGTTTCAAACTCAGTTTAAAATCGATTTTATCCGATGAAAATTTACAGGGCAATACCGAAGCTTTTGAAAACTTAACGAGGTCGGGCAAGAAATAAAGATGCTTCCAGTGGGTAAGCTCATCAAAAATGGTATCAAATGCCAATTTCAATTCACCATCAATAATTTTTAGTTGGTTGGCATAAAGGTTTTTGAAGTTGACGGATTGGGAATAGTACCCATTGTGCGATTTTTCTTTGAGTGTTTTTACCAATCGTTCCTCCACCAACCCTGTTAGCCCTTTTTTTAAAGCATGTGCATGTCTAAATACCGATAAATCTGCCATCGTTTTCAACTTATGCAGCCTAAAACTCACGGTTTTGGTCTGGATAATTTTAAAAACATCTAGCCACAAACCATCGTAGGTCGATTTGTTGAGGTTAATCAAAATAGCGGTGTCAAATGGTAGTTCAATACCCGATTCTAGGTTTTTTTCTAAAAGGGAAGGGTCTTGGCTGGCTATTTTTTTGGGTGGATCGGCTGGAAGCTTTTCCAATATTTTTTTCCAATTGGCGTCCTCCGTAGAAAACTTGGGAATCAATCCTTTTGGGATATTTATTAGCTCATAATACCCCCTTTGCGTTAGACTAAACTCAAATTCTTTGGCAAACTCATCATGAATGGTTAAGCCATAAGGGGCGAGCAGCTTGTTTTTTTCTTGTGTATTATCATCAAAGTGTTTGAAATAATACTTGCCCATTTTTTCGTTGATGAAAATAAGCAACATAAAAATATGCTCGCAAGGCACTAATGCCTTAAATGATTTACAATTGCACCCCACCAGTAAATGGTGGTTTTTGTTGGTTTTTTGAACAAAGAATTTTGTTTTTTCTTTAATAATCTGGTCGTCAAATCTGCGTCCGTCATCAGATTTAGTAAAGTAGCTACTGTTTCTGTATTTATTAACCAACAACAGTATCTCCCTACTTTCATTTGCGAGTTGATAAATACTCCACACATCGGGCAATACTTCCAATTTTATTTCCATTGAAATAACTGGCAACTCCTCCACTTCGGGCTTTTTTTCCTTGGCTGCTTTTGGTACTTTTTTATTGGTTTGGGGAGTTATGGATACAATTTTTGCGGCATTTTCTTTTCTGTTTTGAACGAATTCATCCATTTGTCTGAGTAAATCTGGTTGTTCAGATACATTTTTTGTTTCTAACCGAACAACCTTTGATTCCAAAATACCATTGCTAATTTTTTGCAGCTTTTCAAAAAGGATTTTCGCTCTTTCTTTTGGTGCAAATAAAGATAAAATTAGTGCTGCGATGTGTTTGCATGGTTCAAAATGTTCAAAATAGTACGGGCAGTTGCACCCAGCAATAATATCTGTTTCCTTAAATTCAATGGTTACATCGTATTTATCAGACTTTCTGGTTCCTTGAACCAAAGCTTTTATATCAGTATTACTCGTTAATTCAGCACTAATGATGTTAGAAACGATTTTCTGGCCCCTTCCAATAACGTCCAATGGTATTTCACTGGATAAAAAGTTGGATAAATCTAATTTCTGTTCGTCAGTCAATTGTATCATCTATGTTTACTTTGGGTATTTGTTATTATAAATAATTCCACGTACTTGCACCATTAATTTGCTTTGTCTAAAACGCACAAAAAAATGGTTATGTAGGGGGGAATAAGCCATGAATTTTACCATAATAAAATTATCATAGCGTGGCTAACCTAACTTTTCATTGGCCTAATAGTTGAAAAAGTTTTCTACAACTGTGGGAAAATGAATTTTCCTAGTACATAATTGGTTTGTCGGGATTGTTAGCTGTTTTTTATTGGCTTTGATGAACACCATTTTAATCAATTGGCAGCACTTACTAATCTCACTTATTCTTAGAAATGGTTATTATAAGTTGAATCATATTGTTTAATAAGGAGCTAAAGGATTTTTCTAATAATGATACTTTATTTCAATCGGTTAATGCGTATGGTAGCATAATACAAAGTGTACAGTTGTGCTTGTTTGCCTTAATACCTTTTCTAGTTCTGGCTCATTTACTAAAACGGTATCAGTAAAAAATGAAAATGAGTGTTTACTTCTTTGCCCTTATCCTGCTCAAATGTCTAGGGGTAATTCCAAGCATGGAAGCCATAAGCTGGAGTGGAATTGTTTGCAACATTTCTGGCTCGGTCTCCATTATCACGTTATACCTTTCTTCTGCCGTAAGCGTAATAAATTTATTTTTCGAATCGTCGATGCAAACCAGGAGGTATTCTAGCAAGCCAATATAATAGGTGCGGAAACTTTCATTGTTTTTTTTGAGATACTCCACATCGTTTTTGTGTATGATATACAACGATGCTTCGCTTAAAGCTCGAATATTTTCAAGTGAGGGTTTCTGGCTCATGAAACTCCCAATGGACGCTAAAAAATTATTAGGCCCCATTACATAAGTGGTCAATTCTACCCCGTTTTTATTGGTAAAATATTGGAAATATCCATTGGTTACAAAAGCAAGGTGTTGGTTGGTTTTTCCTTCTTGTACAAAAAAATCGTTTTTCTGAAAGGTTTTGTAGGTGAATAAAGAGGCAATTTCTAACGCGTCTTCTTTAGAAAAGCCATTTTCCATAAAGTAGAGGGTAACGGATGTGTTTGTCATTTCCATAACGGGTCAATATTTGAATAGCTGCAAAATAGTAGGTTATAGCGAAAAATGAAAGGTACTGTTGCCAATATCTTTCAAAGTTTATCCGATAAGACGATTGTGTCGACTAAATATTGCAGGTATTTTATTTAGTTTGTCATGAGATATTGCTTCATCAAAATCATACTTCGCAATGGATAGCTATCAAATTACTTTCGACACATGGAACAAACTGGCCGATTTGTACCAAGAAAAATTCATGGATTTAACCATCTATCACGAAAGCTATGCTTCGTTTTGCCAAAGACTAGCGGGTATTCATCCGCGGGTACTAGATATAGGCTGTGGCCCTGGCAATATTGCGAAGCAATTACTCAATTTCAATACCAACATAAAATTATTTGGCATCGATGCTGCTCCAAACATGGTTGCTTTAGCCAGAAAAAATGTCCCAAATGCGCAGTTTGCTGTGCTTGATGCCAGGAATATGACAAGCAGTTTGGGGAAATTTGAGGGTATTGTTATGGGCTTTTGTATTCCTTATTTGTCCATTGAAGATGTAGATACCCTATTATTTAGTTGCAATGAAATGGTGGAAAACGGCGGCGTATTGTATCTAAGTTTTGTAGAAGGAGAAGCTGCTCAATCTGGTTATCAAACAGGAAGTACAGGGCTGAAAACCTATTTTCATTATCACAGTCTCAACCTTATTGCTGATTTACTCATGAAATACAATTGGGAGCAAAGCGAAGTGTTTAAGATACCTTTTCAGAAATCAAATGGTCAATCGGAATTCCATACGGTTATCATTGCTACAAAACAATAGTTCTTTTACCGTTCCTTATCGGCGTGGCAGTAAAAATCAATTTTTATCGCTGTTCCTTATCGGCGCGGCAGTAAAAATCAATTTTTATCACTGTTCCTTATCGGCGCGGCAGTAAAAATCAATTTTTATCGCTGTTCCTTATCGGCGCAGCAGTAAAAATCAATTTTTATCGCTGTTCCTTATCGGCGCAGC
>JAIXOJ010000124.1 GCA_027486835.1 Chitinophagaceae bacterium | reverse complement strand
TTAACGTCCACAGAAGTTACTTCCCATTTATTGTCCAAATAAAGAAGACTTTTATATAAACTCTTATCTGTCATAAGTGCAAGTTTAAATAAATCCAACACTAAATTCCCAGTAGAACCGAAACAATAGATTGTAAGGCATTCAAGGCAACATTATTTAGTGGGATTTCACCAATATACCTTTCACCGTCCTTTTCATAAAAGCTTATGTGTCTATATACTTCTGTCATATTTCTTGACCTTTAAGAAATGGTTGTTTGGTTAGTTGCTGTTCATATTCTACTCGTGTCTTAAAAGGCCAAAGTTCAAATTCGCCAGTTTTTTTTATTAACTCAAACTCTTCTTCTCGCTTTAACCTCAATACACGATAATGCTGACCAAGTGTAATTATACTTTTTAAAATATCTGCAAATGAAAATCTCATTATAGGGTTTGTCATATCAAGATAGTCCCAAGTGTACTCTTGTACTGAATGTAGAAATAAAATAAGTCTTGCAATTTCTTTTTCTTGGGATTCAGTCAACTTAAATTTTCCAACTAATTTATGGTTATTTAAATCGCTATATAGACACCAAGCGAATTCAACAACTGGTCTAATAACTCGATCATCCGTACTACATTCCTTTGCACGATAATATTGTTCGGGCAACCAGCCATAGGTTATGTCATCTGTAATTCTTTCTTCAAATTCGTCATTGCTTATTTGTCCAGAAGAAAGATGTCGAAGGTGCAATGCCAATTTTTTACGTCTGTCTTTGTCTACCATTGTTCTTCTGTCATTTTAAAATGCCACTCAAATAATAAAAAAACGCAACCACCGATTGCTTCAATCCCACCAAAAATAGGCGTACAAACGAATGTTTACCAAATCAACTAAGCGCGATTTGTATATTCCTTGAGTAATGAAGAACGCCTTAGCATGGAAAAGCTAAGCGAATATTATTTGCAAGGGTGTTTATGGATTGGTTTATTAGAAAAATCCAACTAGTTGTTTAAGGAACTTTTTCATGTTGTATTCATAGAACAGAAGGTTTACATTGCCTGTTTTTCAGAATCAACAATAAAACTAGTCATTATTTACTCCTATTATTTCCATGCGTCCCTTAGTTGGCGCCATTCCTTCCAGAATGTTAGGTAACCTTTCTTGTCAAATTCATCGTTTGGAATTGTCTTTGGTTTACTGTCTTTAAAAAACTGTTCTACTTGGTCCGCGAATTCAAGAACAATTTTTCGATAAGCGTCTTTGTCAATAGTTATTTCGTATCCATTTTCTAAAACGTGTCTTATCCTTTTATCGTTTGTGTGAATATTTTCCAATCAATTCCTGTGTCGCAACCTTGCACCAATACAGTTTCTAGAACATCATCCGCTATGAAAAAGTGTCCACAACAAGGCAATAATTGATTTGAATAACCGTCTTTTTCATAGTCATTTTCTATTGTCCGGAGAAGCGATAAAGCAGTGGAGCTAAGAGTCCAATCACCGGTTGCTTTGTCAGAAACCACATGGTCGCCAATTTTTAAATAAACGTGTCCATGAGCGCACAAATCAGTCGGGTCGTCCACGTTTTTTATCCAATGCAGGTCTATTATTTTTATGTCAAAATTGTTATCGGTCATTGTAAGCTGTCAGTTATTTTTAAATGAGTATAACCCACATGAA
Source organism: Chitinophagaceae bacterium (assembly GCA_027486835.1). Taxonomy (GTDB): domain Bacteria; phylum Bacteroidota; class Bacteroidia; order Chitinophagales; family Chitinophagaceae; genus Parasediminibacterium. Next base: position 2,784 of record JAIXOJ010000124.1, on the reverse strand, counting down.
CAGGGGATTCCTAAGAGTTGTAATAATGTCACAGAAATTATTGTTTAATCAACTTGACTTAAATGTAGCAGCAATTGTTTTTTCTTTACAAGTACTTCTGATAATAGTTACTTAAAGTTTCAAATAGGAATCCAATCTTAATCGGATATGCAAAACCTTTACCTTAGCCGCTCACCTTTTTATCATACATAATGCTCCAACAGATTGCTTTTATAATTTTAACTATAATATCTATTTACATTTTCATTCAAAAAGCAAAAAAAATTACCCGCAATATCTTATTAGGCAAAAAAGAAGATTTTTCTGATAACAAAAAAGAACGCTGGCGCAATGTTTTCCTTTTGGCTTTAGGTCAAAAGAAGATGTTCAAAAATCCACTTGTTGCTGCTATGCATCTTATTATTTATGCTGGATTCATCATCATTAATGTAGAAATAATTGAAATAATTCTTGATGGTATTCTAGGCTCTCATCGTTTATTTGCTCCAGTGCTTGGCAAGACTTATAGTTGGTTTATAAACGGCTTTGAAATATTGGCATTAGGAGTTCTAGTAGTTTGTTTTATATTTCTAATTAGAAGAAATTGGTTAAAAATAACCAGATTTTTAAGTACGGATTTAGTGGGATGGCCCAAGAGAGATGCTAATTATATATTGCTTACTGAAATAGTATTAATGTCGTTATTTTTAACTATGAATGCCGCAGACACTTTATTACAATCAAAAGGGGTAGGACATTATTTTTCAAGCAATACTGGCTCTTTTATTATTTCATCCTTATTGTATCCATTATTATATTCCTTGTCCACAAAAGATTTAGTTACCTTAGAACGGTGCTGTTGGTGGTTACATATTGGAGGAATTTATGCATTCTTAAATTATTTACCCTACTCTAAACACTTACATATCGTATTGGCATTCCCAAATGCCTACTTTGCTAAATTAAATGCACAAGGTGTCATGCAAAACATGGTAAATGTGCAAAATGAAGTAATTTTTGCGATGCAGCCAGAACTAGCACCTATAGAGTCAAATTCACAACTGATTAGTAGTTTCGGTGCAAAAGATATAAAGGACTTGAGTTGGAAGAGCCTTCTTGATGCCTATAGTTGTACGGAATGCGGTCGTTGCAGTTCTGTATGCCCTGCAAACATATCTGGTAAGATATTAAGTCCAAGAGCCATTATGATGAAAACAAGAGACCGAGTAGAAGAAATTAGTAAAGCAATTGATAAAAATGGCAAATACACAGATGATGAAAAATCTCTAATCCATCATTATATTTCAGTGGAGGAACTAAGGGCATGCACAACCTGCAATGCTTGCGTTGAAGCCTGTCCTGTGAGTATTTCACCATTAAACATCATTTATGAATTGAGACGAAGTTTAATTATGGAAGAAAGTAATGCCCCACAAGAATGGAATACTACGTTTAGCAATATTGAGAATAATTTTGCACCTTGGAAATTTAATCCTGACGAAAGAGATAAATGGGCTGTTGAATTAGCAGAAATATAAACAAGATAATAACTGGCTAAAATTGTTTTGTGAAAAAAGATTTTTGAATCGGCTGGACGACTATATTTGCAATCACCTAGGCTGCGTAGCTCAACTGAATAGAGCATCTGACTACGGATCAGAAGGTTTTAGGTTTGAATCCTAACGCGGTCACAACAAAAAAGTCCCAAATAAAAAATTGGGACTTTTTTTATACCCTATAGAAAGAAAAAAATTAATTTTCTAATCAAAGAAAGCAACTATTAGTATTTCACTTATTACGTGAAAAAAATCTTTGAACTCAAATAACTATGATAATTTTTTAGCAACTAAATTTCAAAAAAGGTAGAACAAGAAAAAAGGTCACTAAGCTTTAAAGCTAGGTGACCTATGGGCAGCAGTACTTTTAAAAAAATGAAATTGCTTTGAAAATGTTAACTAGTAGAAATCAATTTTAAGGGGGGGAAATTTTAAAATCAATTAATAAAAAAATTGCTCGGAAACAATTTTATCATCAACAACATGATAAACTATTACCTCTTCCATTTTAATTCGCCCTTGTCCTTTAAGCGTGACATCAAGTGAAGCTGCTACACTAAAATAATGACCAGCTATAACCGCATCACTAACAGATGCACCATGAAAAGCTTCTACAATAGATTGAAATTGCTTTCCTTTTGAAATAATGGAATCTTTACCTTGAACTGTTTGCATACCTTGAGCATGAGGCGGTTCAATGCTTTGGGCATCATCTGCAAACAACTCATTTTGCGCTGTTTCGTATTGACCAATACGTGTTAATTCTACAAGCCTATTGGCTACAGTTTGAATGGACATAAATAATTCGTTTAAAAAATTAAAATATTGAATGGCAAAAATAGGGTTTTAAAAAAACTATGAAAAATTCAAATAATTCATATGCTCTAAATTCAATTAGGTATAAAAACTTTTCAACTACGAAAAAACAAACTATTTTTAATTTTTAAAAATTCGATTCCCATAATTTCAGAACTCCTGACCTTTCGCAGTTTAGGAAGCGGTAGTTTTAAAGATTAATTTCAAATCAGTACCTGGGAATATGGTTTCTGTTTTTGTGAGAAGTTCTGCAAGCCGTTCTGCAACGTTGTTGAACCGTGGAGCAGACAGTGAGTGAAGTTTAACTGTTAGTGTCTTGTTTTCATAATTTGGTATCAGGTCGGCGTTGCTCTGTATGATTTGTTTTACAAGCATCCTCTTTTCTTCTTTTCTATTATTGAGGAATGGAGCTATCTCATTTGCCACTGCTGTT
>JAIXOJ010000188.1 GCA_027486835.1 Chitinophagaceae bacterium | reverse complement strand
TCTAAATCTGTTAAGTGGTCATCTAAATCTGTTAAGTGGTCATCTAAATCTGTTAAGTGGTCATCTAAATCTGTTAAGTAGTCATCTAAATCTGTTAAGTGGTCGTCTAAAAGTGTTAAGTAGTCCCCTAAAAACGTTAAGTAGTCCTCTAAAAACGTTAAGTAGTCCCCTAAAAACGTTAAGTAGTCCTCTTAAAACGTTAAGTAGTCCTCTAAAAACGTTATGTAGTCCTCTAAAAACGTTAAGTAGTCCTCTAAAAACGTTAAGCAACTATATAAATTGTATTACCCTTTAATTTATTTTTCGTAAGGCAAATTGATTTGTTATGCATAGATGACTTATCCTGTGTTTTTATATTACAATAGTATCGTTCTCTTATTTTCGTTTTTAAACTGCTAATAATAAGCTGCTTATTTTATCCGAAATGCTTTATAGGTATGGGTTTAGAAAAATTTAAACTGTTGGGAATAAGGTGAAATTAGTTAGTTTTTATTAGTTGAAATTAGTTTTAAAAGATGCTATATGACTGTAGAACAATTTTATGAATTTTGGACATCAAACTATGGAGAAACGATTCCAATTTCCCACTATTTTAAGTATGATTACGCTCATAGATGGTTTAGAATTCATAATTTACCAGAATCAAAAAGATATGCTGACAATGTGAAGGAATGGGAAATTTTACTTTTTCGTCAGAATACAATTATCACTGACTTGTTCGGCGAAAATACAAATGTGCTTTTAGTAACAGGAGAATATAACGATGACTCACCCAATGTTACGCAAATTACAGAAGTTGAGCCTTGTTTTAAAGATTATTCATTTGCAATTCTTGAGCGTATAAACTTGTATGAACTTAGCCCTGATGTATATTATGAAGGTCAAACTTATAGACCAGCATTTTCAGAGACAATTTGGAATTCAAATAGACACGATGCATTATTAAAAGAAATTGCTAACGACAATACCAGAGCTTTTTTTGTTTCTCCCGAAAAGAAAATTATTGTTGCACCGTATGACGGAGGGATAGACTTTATTGTTGAAGATATGCCTACAAGAAATACATATAAGCAAAAATACAAAGAGTGGTTGTCGGAAAGAGAGGATGGATTCTAGACGAATGTTTTCGAATCAGTTGCTTGAAGAGTTATAGCACAAAGGTTGTTGAATAAATATTTCATAATCCTATAAGGTTGCTAAAAACCTTTCAGGATTAAGCATTTTATGAACATGCGTTAACGCGACTACATTTGAGTGGATTGACGCAATGGAGTTGCGTATATTTATGAGTTGGCTGTAATTTTTGACAGACACTAATTAACAATTTATCTTTTTTTAAAATGGAGACTTTGAATAGATGCAAGATTTTATTGGCTTTGACATTTCTTGCGTTTTCATCATTCACTTATTCACAAAGCTCTAAAAACAAAGCTTCATCACACAACAGACAAAACCTGTCAAGTAATTTCATTAAGTTCTTTCCTGACATAAGTCTTGCTTTATTAGTTGCTGAAAGACTAAATAAAAAAATTACAGACAATGTTACAATCAAAGAATTGGCAGGCATTAAAGGATATTTTGAAGTTGGACCTGGCGAAGTTTCAAACCTAAAAGGAATTGGTTATTTAATTGGCATAGACTCTTTCAATTGTTACAAGAATGCGGTCACTGAAATTCCTGCTGAGTTTGGCAATCTTGTTAATCTTAAATCTTTAGACTTGTGCAAGGCTTTTTCACTCAAGAAAATCCCTGCACAAATTGGAAAACTAAAACATCTTACCTACATAAGACTTTGTTTAACAGCGATAACGGCTATTCCAAAAGAAATTGGAAACCTAACTGAATTACAAACACTTTGGCTTTGCTGTAATTCATTGACTGAAATTCCTAAAGAAATTGGACGCTTGAAAAACCTTCAAGATTTAGATATACACTCAAACAATATTAAAAGTCTGCCTGATGAAATTTGCAATTTGACTTCATTGACTTCGCTTGACATAAGCCATTGTGGACTTGAAAAATTGCCAGACAATATTGGTAATTTAAAAGAGTTGGAAACTTTAAACTTGTTCAACAATAACTTGAGACAATTGCCACAAAGCATTAAACTGTTAGACAATCTTTCAAACTTAAATGTGTATGACAATTTTAAACTGAGTGAAAGTTATAAAAAGTACTTGCTCAAACAATTAAAGAAAAAAGGATAAAACCACAGCCAATAACTAGGTTTTCGTTGCGTCCGTAGGACAAGCAATGAAAACCTAGTTGAACGAAACCTATTCTACAAGGGAATCAAATACGTTATGAGGTTATCGTTTTTTTTGTTTGCTGTAGTGAGCTGTTGTTTTGGTGTTTGTTGTTGGTATTTCAAAATCCTATAAGTTTTCTAAAAACCTTATAGGATTAAACGTTTTATAAACATGCGTTAATGCGACTACATTTGGGTGGATTGACGCAATTGAGTTGCGTATATTTATGAGTTAGCAGTAATGCAATGAAAACGCTAAAGATTACCATATTACTTTTATCATTTTGGACATTTTCTTTAGCACAGGATGGGTCTGACATTAGATATTTCAAAATTATAGGTGTGGACAGTACCTTAGTTGGTCAGTTCGTTCACTTTGATTTTTTCAATCGATCATTTAGGGGACAATCAATTGACACGATTACAATTACTATAGACAACAGACCAACAAGATTTATTGAAGTTAGAAAGGACAACGGATATAACAACTGGTTTTCCCAACAGAGCCTTCAATCAATTGACAAAATTGATGGACAGACAATAAAAATTCCAAAATTCAAACTTGACAGAATCACCACCTCTTCATTCCAAGTGACAATGTATGTTGAATATTATGACAACAACAATAATTTGCTTGTTGAAAAAGCACGACAAATTGAATATTGGTTTGACAAAAAAGATATTATTGAAGTTTTAGGAAAATCAAAGCAACGATAAATTGACAATGAGTACTCTATTGGCCGCAATTTCCTAACTACATCCAAGCATTTACCAAACTCCTGTTTGGCGTGATACTCCTTTGTAAGAAACATTATCAGAGGGGATGTCGTTTCAACCAATAATCGGGATTTCCAATTTCTATTTGCTCATCATCCAAAGGTGACGGTTTGAGTTTCCGGATTTTCTCCTTTCAAATGAAATATTCCAAAATACACTTCAAACAGCAGCAGAAAATTAAAGTAGTAATCTGTAGATTTGCTGTTGAAATTTTAACCAATGGACAATATACAACTGTATAACAAACTTTCGAATTTGCCAGACAGTTTGCAATCAGAAGTTTTCGACTTTATCGATTTTTTAATGACAAAAAACAAAAAACCAACAAAGCAGAAACCAAAATTTGGTAGTGCTAAAGGGATGTTTGTAATGAAAAAAAATTTTGACGATCCTATTGATGATTTTAAAGCGTATCAATAAGGTGAATTATCTACTCAATGATAAATTTATACCCTTTGCCATGAACATTGGTAAATTTAATTGAGTCATCATCGCTTAATTTCTTACGCAACTTAGATACCAATACATCCACATTTCTGCTGATTACAACAATGCCTTCCTCTTCCCAAATTGCTTTCATTAGTTTTTCCCTTTCCACTATTTGATTGATATTTTCAGCAAATATTTTTAGTGCTTTTGTTTCTTTATCTGTGAGCATGATGCATTTATCCTCCAATTTAAGAACACAATCGTTGGGGTAAAACCTAAAGTTGCTTAGTGGTATAAAATCATCATTTTCAGCAACTGGCGTGGGTGCTTCTTTTTTCCGAGACTTATTTTTTACAGCAAAACCAACTACACTCAAAGGGATCGTCAATAGCAACAACCACAAATAGTTAAAAGTATTAGGCTTCAAAAGGTCAATCTCAACAATATAGCAACCACCCTCTAGCTTGCGACCCTTGCAGGGAGTTAAATTGCCTGTTTTGTTATTCATTTCAAAAGCCAAAAGGGTTTCCTTTTGTTGGCAATTCCTCACATTCACTATGTACTCATTCGCCAAAGCGTTTTTTTGAAATTCCCGTTCAACAATAGCCATGAGTGAATCTGAAATAAAACTGAAATTGTTTTGAAAAGAAATCTGGTAGGTATTTTCACCCAGTTGCTTAATAGGCAGCACTCTAGATGTAGAATCTTTAGCAGAAAGCAACAGTTGGTGTCCTATATCGCGCAACATCACTTCCAAGTGGTGTTCAGAAATCTTTTTTTTATTGATAATGGCAATTGTAAAAATCAAAATAACAATTAGAGTAATCGAAGATCCTAGCAGAATAACTCGCTTCATGTGTGCAAAATAAATAATTACACACCAGTTACAGTTTGTTTACAAACGTTTTACACTTGATTTACATCTTTTTACGTTTAAAAAGCAAGATGGCGGTGGAGGCAGAATACCTTTACATTATTATTTCACCAAATCAATTAATGTTATGAAGGTCATCTTTCACCTTGCTTGTTTACTCCTTTTTCAATGCATTTCTGCCTGTGATCAAAAGGTAAAATTATCACAACCATCACAGTCGTCCCCCCTCAATGATAGTCAGCGAACACAGCAAAGAGATATGTCTGTTGCAGTCATCGTTTTAAAATCTACCGATAGTGGACATAGTTGGCTGAACATTAGTAAAGGGCTTCCTATCCCTATAAAAGACGATTATACAGTAGGCAGAAGTGTTTTTTTTGCAGATGATAATCAGGTGTATTTAACTGTTGAAAAAGGAATTTACCACAGTAAACAAAATGCTAAGGAGTCTTTCTGGGAAAAAGAGACATTACCCAACAGCAATTGCAGCATAGCCGCAGGTAAAGCTGGCTTATATGCGTACAATTACACGGATGGAATTTCACAAAAACTAAATGGTACGGACGTTTGGTCACCGATATTCATCAATTTTAAAGAGAAAGGAATACGTTCTGTTTTTGAAACGGCTCGTGGCTCCATTTTCATAGGTACAGACAGAGGTCTATTTAAATCCATTGACAATGGTAAAACTTGGAAAACGGTTCTTGGTAGCGTAGGCTTAGGGAAAATGGTAGAATCAAACGGGGTACTCATTGCCACTTACGCCGAGGGTATATTAAAATCGACCGATGAGGGAGAAAACTGGATATGGGTGATTAAAGAAGGCGGCGTAGGCATTGATGTAGCAAACATCGAAGGTGGATTTGCTGCTATTACGTTCAATACACAATCGAAAACACGGAGGTTACGAACCTCTTACGACGGTGGTAAAACATGGCAACCTATTGATGCTGGCCTTCCAGCAAGTGCTACCATTTCCTCCATTGTTGAGGTTGGTGGAAACTTTTTTTGCGGTCATCCGGACGGCATTTATCAATCATCAGACAAGGGAAAAACATGGAAACGGATACTTTGTCCTTTGGATGGAAAGGTCTTCTTTTTATCCGTTTCAGGCAAGGTGATGTATGCTATACTAAGAAATGGAGGCTGTTGAGCATAATTATACTGGGAGTAATTTAACGGATTTGCATAGAAAACCACTGAGCAACAAACCTCCGTGGCTCTCTGTGTAACTCAGTTTTATAATAAATTTCACCCTCAACCTACTTTGGAGAATGGCAAATTAGCATAGTGTCGAAAAGTTGTTAAGCACCCACATTGAACGAATTCTGACGACGATAATCATTTGTCTAATATTCATTGTTAATCCATGATTCAAGCAGAAAATTAATATCCATGTTCTACAAATTATCTGTATGAAACGTAACCAATCCTTCGATAGGGCTTTTACAAACTGTTCCAAGTTGCAAAGAATAGTTATCACAAAGGGAGGCCAAAATATCCTTGAATCCGTGGGAGATGCTCCCCGTAAAATGGATTGGGTAATGAAACCTTTCGGAAAATGACTGCAAATGGATGGAAAAAAAATCATTGAGGCCATCTTCTAATAGGTTTTCAATCATGTAGTGGCCTCTGTTTTCGGATATAAACAAAGCGTATCCAGCAAGGTATCTATTTGCAAAAGGTGCTTTGTACACTGCGTGCAATATCTGTTCTTTGCTTTGTTTGAATTGTTGTTCAAATCTTAGTCTCAATTCATTGTCAAAAATTTGGTAGATATAGTGTTGAATAACTTTTTTACCAAGATATGCCCCACTACCTTCATCTCCCAATACATATCCTAGACCTGGGCTGTTTTTAATAATTTCTTTTCCGTCATACACGCATGCATTGATACCAGTACCGAGAATACAGGCTATTCCTTTTTCATGACCACAAAGTGCACGTGCTGCTGCTAACAAATCTGTTTCGATATGCAAAATGGACGCTGGAAATAAAGCTTCTAGCGCAGATTGCATCGTTTGTTTATTTGCTTTCGTTGCTAAACCCGTTCCATAAAAATGAAGTTCATCAATGCTAATTGATGGCAATTGGGGTATTAATTCTTGTTGCAATTGGGTAACAATACCAGAAACGTCTAGGAAATAAGGGCTAATGCCAGTTGTGCGGAAAAAAGTTGTTGACTCTTGATTAATCAAACACCATTCACAAGAAGTTGCGCCGCTATCGGCAATTAATTGTACTGAAGCCATGCTGCAAGATTAACCATTGAAATACAATGTTGAAACTTTACGCTTGCAGTGTTACTTATCGAAAGGCTTTTTATCTGCATCCCAAAGAATTAGTTTTGGTATTATTTTCCCACCCAAAAAAATCAAGTTATTTTGCTTAAGAAATTGTAGCACAGGATATGATTATAGCTAACCCCATTTACGATGTAGTTTTCAAGCGGATGATGGAAAATGATCGAGTAGCAAAATTTTTCATCGGCACACTACTAAACCAGACGGTATTAACGGTAGAAGTGAAACCGCAGGAGTTTACTTACGAAGACCAAAAAGATAGGCTCTCTATTTTCAGGTTGGATTTTATTGCAACGATAGTTACAGAAACGGGCGAAACGAGAAAAATATTAATCGAAATCCAGAAAACACGAAACCATGTTGACCTCATGCGCTTTCGCAATTACTTAGCGGAACAATACAAAAAAGAGGATAAGGTGAACGATAAAAGCACTGCTTTGCCCATCACAACTATCTACTTACTTGGTTTCAGGCTTCCAGAACTTTCTTCGGCTTGCATTCAAGTGGAAAGACATTATAAGGACTTGATTAACAAGACGATTATAGAATCCAAGTCAGAATTTGTAGAGAAGCTAACCCACGACTGCTTTATAGTACAAGTGGATAGAATTACAGAACGATACCAAACAAAGCTTGACAAACTCTTGAGTGTTTTTGAACAGAATCATTTTATTGACAGCACAAAAATTATCAAAGAATTTACACACTCCGCCGATGGCGATGAAGACATAAAAATTATGACCGACCTGCTGCATTACACCGGTATCAACGCCGAAGAGCGCGCACTAATAGAAAAAGAACAAGAAGCTTGGAGAACGGTGAATGCAATGGAGCAGGCTTTGCGGGATGAAATTGAAACAAAGAATAAGGTTATTAATGAGAAAGACCAAGTGATAAACGAGAAGGAAAATCTTCTTACATTGAAGAATCAAGTCATTACCGAGAAAGATCAAGTGATAAACGAGAAGGAAAATCTACTTTCAGAGAAAGATAAAGCCCTTGAAGAAATGGCCAAACAATTAGAAGCACTAAAAAAGATGCTAGGAGAATCATAAGCTATATAAGCTGAATACTGCAATCTTAGTTTAGCTTGAAAGGATTAATAAATGAATAAACTAAATAAATTGGCTTGGAAGCGGATAATTCCTACCCCAAGAAATCAGGTTATTTTGCTTTAGAAATTAAAGAACAGGATATGATTATTGCAAACCCCATTTACGATGTAGTTTTCAAGCGGATGATGGAAAATGATCGAGTAGCAAAATTTTTCATCGGCACACTGCTAAACCAGACGGTATTAACGGTAGAAGTGAAACCTCAGGAGTTTACCTATGAAGACCAAAAAGATAGGCTCTCTATTTTCAGGTTGGATTTTATTGCTACAATTGTTACAGAAACGGGCGAAACGAGAAAAATATTAATCGAAATCCAGAAAACGCGAAACCATGTTGACCTCATGCGCTTCCGCAATTACTTAGCGGAACAATACAGGAAAGAGGATAAGGTGAACGATAAAAGCACTGCTTTGCCCATCACAACAATCTACTTACTTGGTTTCAGGCTTCCAGAACTTTCTTCGGCTTGCATTCAAGTGGAAAGACATTATAAGGACTTGATTA
>JAIXOJ010000127.1 GCA_027486835.1 Chitinophagaceae bacterium | reverse complement strand
GTCCACAGAAGTTACTTCCCATTTATTGTCCAAATAAAGAAGACTTTTATATAAACTCTTATCTGTCATAAGTGCAAGTTTAAATAAATCCAACACTAAATTCCCAGTAGAACCAAAAACAAAGTAAACAAGAAACAATAATGGCAATTTATCGCTAAATGAAATGTAGGTGTTTGATATTTCGCTTATTTTAACACAGACAAGGCTACTGAGACAATATCATCAAAAGCTATTTGATTTACACCAGATTTAGAAGCCACCCTAAGGCCTGAAATGGTATTGGATACAAATCTTGCCAACGCTCTTGCCGAATGTTTCCCTGAAAAATGTCCAGCTTGTTGACCCTTTTCCACTAAAATACACAAAGCGTTTTCTATATCCAGCATGTTTTCTTGTATAATCTGAGCAATCTCAGGATTGTGGGAAGCTAGTTCAATAGTGGAATTGACAATAAAACAGCCCTTTGATAATTTTTCTTGTAGTGCCTCATTAATGATATACTTAAATATGTCAGTAATGGTTTTTTCATAGTCAGTTGAGGCTTCAATCATTTCTATCATTGCTCCACCAAATTGTTTTCGGTATTGCAACAAAGATTTTTTAAAGAGTTGATATTTATCTCCGTAAGTATCATAAAGGCTCGAACGGCTGATGCCAAGTACATCTACCAAATCTTGAGCAGAAGTGCCGCAATAGCTTTTTTCCCAAAACAAGTTCATAGCCTTGTTTAATACCTCGTCTTCGTTAAACACTTTTGTTCTAGCCATAATAAAAAAACCTTTGTGAAAATAAATCTTCACAAAGGTAACCATAACGGAACATGTGTTCTGTTATGTCTGGTTTTAATTATTTAGACAAAATAAATTGAGCGTTAATAGATAACCTCACTTCATCCCCTAAAACCGCATCCCCTGTAGCATTGTTTTTTGTAAAAGAAACTTTATAATCTTGTCTATTAACTTTAAAAGTAACCTTCCACATAGAGTGTGTTTGTCCGTATGCATCAGCATTTTCACCTAAGTAAATCGCATCTGCAACAACATTTTTAGTTATGCCTTTCATTGTTAGTTGTCCAGATAATTTGAAATTATTACCCTTCACCTTTTTAAAAGAATTACTTGTAAATTTTATAGTAGCGTAATTATTTGCGTCAAAAAAATCTGGCGATTTTAAATGTCCATCTCGTTGTTCATTATCTGTATTTACAGAATTTACATCTGCTTCTACTGTAACAACAGCATCCGAAAAGTCAGCTTTTGAAAACGCAAAACTGCCAGTTGATTTCGTAAAACGACCTGTGGTTTCAGAGAACTTTAAATAATCTACGGCAAAGTTGATATTTGAGTGAACAGCGTCCCAATTGAATTTCTTTGTTTGAGCTAAAACTGCGTTTGTTCCGTTCATTCCTAAGCAAACGAGTATCAAAAAATTGAATTTAATTTTCATAATAATAATCCATTTAATTATTTAAAATAGCGGTTAGCCTATTACTGTGTTTACTAAAATACCACCATCAATATGTAGTTCTGTACCTGTTATATAGGATGCATCGTCACTTGCTATGTACAAAACACCTTTTGCAATTTCTTCTGGTTGTCCAAACCTACCAAGCAGTACTTTTTTATTCAAAATCGTACTAAAGCCTTCTAATTCTTCTTGACTCAACCCAAGTTTCCCATAAACAGGTGTAACAACTGGGCCTGGGGAAATAGCGTTTACTCTAATTTTTCTTGGTGCTAATTCCGTTGCCAACACTTTATTTATCGATAACAATGCTGCCTTGGTAGATGCATAAACACTTGTATTGGGCATACCTACACTGGCATTCGCCGATGTGTTAAAGATAATTGCCCCCCCATCATTCATAATTGGAAGGAATTTTTGAATGGTGAAATAAACGCCCTTAACATTTGTATTATACAAAGTGTCAAAATGTTCTTCACTAGCAAATTCCAAAGGCATAAATGATGCTACACCTGCATTTAAAAACAACACATCAACCTTCCCATACTTGTTTTTAACATCCCCAACTAATTGGTCAATGTCAGTAAGAATGCTTTGGTCAGACACAAAACCAGTTACTCCCAACTCTTCAGATACCGTTGAAAGCAATTCTTCATTTCTTCCTGTTATGATAACGGAAGCACCTTGAGCAACAAATTCTTTAGCTGTTGCATACCCAATGCCGCTATTACCTCCAGTGATAACGGCTACTTTTTTTTCTAATTTTCCCATTTCGTTTTTTTAGTTAATAATTAAGTGGAACAATCATTCCGCAAAAGTAATGGTAATGGAATGATTGTTCCAAATAAAATTTTCTCCCACAAAAACAGATGCTTGTTTGCGTAGAAACTAAATTGACAAATTAGTATGTTAGAATCCTTGATTGATGATACGGTGTTGGTAAGGTTAATACTCAGGGGCAATTATTTGTTTGCTTGGTTCTTCATGAAGATTAGACACCGATGGTTAGAAAAGGAAAAGCAAGTTGCCCCTTTTTAAATTAGACTCTGATTCTTATAATTATTTGAATAATTCAAAGTTTCTTGTAATTGGAAAAAATACGACTAAACCACTTCCTGTAGCATTCGACAGCGATAATTCGCCTTTCGTGCATTCATAGCTAATTCCCATTTCAAAGAATATTTTTGTGCCAACAAATGATAGAATACCATGACTAAAAGATTGATACGATTCGATTGGGCAATCAAGCGGCTATTACGAAACAAAGCCAATTTTATAGTACTGGAAGGGTTTTTAAGTGAGTTGTTGTTTGAGCGTATCACCATCATAAGAATACTCGAAAGCGAAAGCAACCAAGAAACTGATACAGATAAGTACAACCGAGTGGATATTCTTACCGAAAACACAAAAGGTGAATTGATTATCATTGAAATTCAAAACACGTATGAAATTGATTATTTCCACCGAATGACTTATGGCGTTTCAAAAACCATCGCTGAAAATATTTCGTTGGGACAACCCTTTGAATTTGTGAAAAAAGTGATTTCCGTAAATATTGTTTACTTCGATTTAGGTCAAGGCAAGGATTATATCTATCATGGAAAAACCGAATTTACTGGCTTACACGAGCATGATATTTTACAACTTTCAGTCCGCCAAAAAGAGAAGTTTAAAAAAGAAAATGTAGCAGCTATTTTCCCAGAATATTATCTCTTGAAAGTCAATAGTTTTTCCGATACGGCAAAAGACACCCTGGACGAATGGATGTATTTTCTAAAAAACAGTGCCGTTAAACAAGAATTTACTGCACATGGACTAAAAGAGGCAGCTCAGGTACTCGACATCATGCAACTTAGCCCCGAAGAGCAATACAGCTACAATAGACATTTATACAATCTTCACCTCAAGGCAAGCGAAATGCTTTCGATGCGTGAAGAGGCGGAGTATCAAATAAAAATGGAAAGCAAAAAAGAAGTTGTAAATAATTGCATTCAATTAGGCTATGATAACAACACTATTGCCCGAATAACAGGCTTGCCAATAGAAGAAATTGAAAGGTTGCGTTTGAAATAATGCTTTGATGATTTTTTATAAAAGGAATAGGTCAGGAATGCACCTTATTGTTTTAACACACAATGTTTAATTGCAGCTTTGATTTTAGCATTTTTGGTCAGGTTTGCGTAAGAACAGGTCTTTGGCGTTGTTGAAGAAAGGGTTTTACGTAAGCAGATAAACAAAGTTGATAATGGCAAAATTGCTGATGTTTTATTTATAAGCTAAATTGAAAGTCCCTGCCAGTGTTAAACCACTATAATAAACAAATGCCAAGGCAGAATTAGCAAGCCTAATGCTGGCGACAGCTCTATTTATACTATATAACTTCTTTGCCAAAAAGGCTGTTTCTAAATACACGGTGGGCAATTCCCCTCTCGAGGGGTGGCGGAACGCCGCGGTGGTAATTCCGCATAAGTAATTCCAGTAAGTATCAAAGGCTGGCTTTGTAATTCTCTGAGGTTATTATAAATTCATTAAGCTTATCTAGCCATTGTTGCTTGTACTGAATCAAATAATTTTCGTGTCCAGCAAGCGGAAAGGTTACAAGCGTTTTGTTCCCATTAAGGTTTGAATAAATTTCATCAATTTCTTTTCTACTTACCTTCTCATCCTGTTCTCCATAAAGCAATAATGTTGGGCAATTAATATTTTTTGCGTATTCAATAGGGTTATGTCCAAATGCCCAAAAGCCATTTTGAATGCCACCCCAAAATACCAAAAGTCCAGCCATGGGGAAAGTAGGAAGTTTCATTTGTTTAAACCTTGCACAAGTTGTTGCATACATTGAACCGAAAGGACATTCAATAATTATTCCCTTTGGATTTAGTTTGTAGTCATTCAGTGCTTTCATAATCGCAACAGCACCTAACGATGTCCCAAATAAATAAACATTTTTCTCGCCGAGTTTTGTCAAATAATCGAAACAGGTTTTCACTTCTTCCGATTCTTTAAATCCGATTGTTGTTTGATTTCCTTCAGAACCACCGCTTCCCATAAAGTCAACAAGTAGCGTACTATAGCCCTGTTTTATAAATTCATCTGATTTGTCAATCATGGCAGATTTTTCTCCACCGTAACCATGAAATAGTATTATAGTGCCTTTAGAACTGTCTCTTTTAATATACCAACATTCAATTTGTTTATTGCTTTCAAGTTGTATCGTCTTGAAATGTTGTTTTGGTAAAAAACTATTTTTTGGTCTTGGATTATTTACGCCAAAAAGTAGTGTTAAAATTTTGTCAAAACCTGTAAAACTTTTAGCATTTGTTTTTGTTACGTTCTTGTCAGTATAATGAGTGAATGTATAGGCGTGAAAAAAAGCCACAATATTCATCGAAATGAAAACTACTAATACTGTCCACAGTAGTGGTTTATAAAATCGTCTTCTTGTCATATAGTGTTTGTCAATGAATTATTTTGGGTTTCGTCAAGAGTTTCCGTCTATGAAGCAGTCTTGGCTTTTTCGAAGAATTAGCCTTACTCCAGTCCATAACTAAAGCTCAATAAAGGCAATATTGCTGTTGTTGTATTCATCAACCAAATGTAAAACGTCAATCTCGAACTGAAGTACGATAATGAACAAATACAAAGGCAAAATTAGGCAAGCCTCAATAATGCCAAACCTAACAGTAGCGGTTCATTGTTCTCCTCTGTGTTCATTATCTTTTGTTAAACGCAGGCAAAATATACTTTGCATTCAGTTCGTTACTTGACGATTGTATATTATAATGTCCTGCTGTAATCACTGTAACTAAATTCAGTTCTTTGAAAATGTAAATTTTTTGACCGCCATTGCCTTGTGCCAATTTTCCATAATATCTTACTCCATTTGCATCCAAATATTTTGTCCACCACAAATAGCCATAATCAAGTCCTGCCACAATTGAATGCTTGTTTAAAGATTGCTCAACCCAATCTTTGGGAATTACTTGTTTGCCGTTCCATAAACCATTATTTAAGTATAGCAAACCAAATTTTGCCATATCTCTTGACCTTAAATTTAATTGACAAAATGTCTCTCCGCTTGAAGGGTCGGGTTTAAATTGCCATTCAAAGTTTTTTATTCCTATTCCTTTAAAAAGCGTCTGCTTGGCGAATGCTGGCAAAGTCATTTTTGTTGCTTTTTCAATAATTCTGCCCATAATGATTGGGTTACTCGAACAATATTGTCCTATGCCTCCTGCGCTATCTTTCATTGGTAAATCAAGCGAATATTGAATCCAATCTTTTTCATAAGCCATAATTGATTCATTGCCCACTGCTTTTGGATTATAAGTGTCACAATCCAATCCACTTTGATTAGTTAACAGATTTTCTATTGTAATCTGCTTTTTTGCATCCGTATTGTTCTTAAAAGTGTATTCAGAAAAATAAGGAAGCACTTTTTCTTTTTTACTCTTTATGTACCCTTTTTCAATAGCAATACCTGTAAGTGCTGATATAAAACTTTTAGTTGCAGAACGAAGCTCGTGTAGTTTGTTTTTGTTGTGTTCGTAAAAATATTCTTCAAACACCAACTTTCCGTCCTTAATTATCAAAACACTATGGACATTTGGATAAGTGCCCTCAACTATTTTTTGCACCATTTCGTTGAGTAGGTTCTTGTCTAACCCTGTGTTTTCTAAATTACCTGTTGTCAAGCCGTCATTGTCATTTTGGGGTTGTTGGTAAGAATATTTATAATTTTTTAGGCCATTAAGTCTTGGATACCACATTTGTTTTGGAAAAGTTACTTTTTGTGGCAATAGATTAAAAGTATCTTTTCCTGATTTATAGCCAATTACCTTATTTTGACGATTCCTAAAAAAGACAACACTATCCCGTACTGGATTTAAAAATAGGTCTTTGCCAATTGTTACAAATGGGTATCTGCTCTCGTTAATAATGCAAAGCAAGGTAGTGTCAATTGGTGATGCTGCAATTTTCAGCGTAGTATTATTTATGTACTCATAAAGCCCTTCATATTCCTTTAACTGATTGTAAGAAAGGGAATATTTTTTAGCAATTTTAGGCGATATTAAATTACCGTCTTGTGCAGTAGCAGTACTTATTCTGTATAGTATAAAACCGATGATGAGTAATTTTTTCATTTTTCGCAAAATCTAATGCAGACTAACAACTCGTTTTATTTTCCATTCACTATTCCTGAATTCCCAAATAACCATAAACCGCCCAACCTTTGAAGGCGTACCAATTGGCTCTTGATTATTATGGAATTTGTGCAAACCAATTTCAATTGCTCCAAAATCTTTTATTGGATATACTTCAATGCTACCTTTCACCAATTCTCTTCTTACTTTTCCACAAATATTCCTTTTCGTAGCATCAATAATATCTTGTTTTGAAGTCATCAAACCGCCTTGGTCGTGATAAAACTCTATATTTTCAGAGAAGAAAGAGCCGTACTTATCAAGATTGGTAGCGCAAGTGTTGTAGGCATCAAAGAAAAGACTGTCTAGTCTTACGATTGTTTCATAGAGTTGCTGATCGTCTGGTTTATAGTTTTTTGTTATGGTGTAGGTCGTATTTTTTACGGTGCTGCAAGAATTGCAGATGAGCGTAAAAATTGAAAGAAAGAGCAAATTAATTTTAAAAAATTCCATATTTATTTTTGATTTCTTCGTGTAGCACTCCAAATACCGCTAACGAAAAAGGCTTGGCATTGTTAGGGAAACAAAGTTCAGCGTAGCTAATTAGCATTCTGTCAGCCAATAACCGAACCTCAATGATTGAAATATTGCTAAAGTTTTATGAATATATATATTGCATATGAACCGAAGAGAA
The DNA here is from genome assembly GCA_027486835.1 of Chitinophagaceae bacterium. Lineage (GTDB taxonomy): Bacteria > Bacteroidota > Bacteroidia > Chitinophagales > Chitinophagaceae > Parasediminibacterium. The sequence continues at coordinate 5,936 of JAIXOJ010000127.1, read as the reverse complement.
CTACACCAACTTAACGAGTTAAATTTGCCTATTGTTTTTAAACTAAGCAAATTTCAGTTACAAACTGGTTTATTTATTTGACACTAGTCATCCTTCGGAAGACTAGCCCCAGATAGTAGTGTGTATAGTAAAGTTTAGGCACAGGTCAGAGTCCATGCCCCAGCGACAGACCTTTGCTAGATTGAACCTTTCTTCCTTTTTATAAAGTATCCGATTAGCATAGCGAGGAATATTATTGTCCACCAAAAAATAAGTAAGTAAAGTCCAGTAGTAAAAACTCCACGATAAAAACCTATGCAAACCATAATTCCTAGTGCAATAATATTAGGTACGGGAAAAGCAAAACCTGGATGACCATCACTTCCGGCAATCCCAATTCCCCAAAATAAAGCATATAAAAATGAAAGTATCAGCAGTCTAAAATATGGTTTAAGGTCAACAATGAATTTTAAAATAAACTTTATTAGAAAATACGTTGCTACTGCGTAAAACGATAATATAGACATAAGTTGTATAGCGTCCCACATTTTGTTGGTTGGTTGTCAGTAGTGTTAAAATTATTATTTATGCAAGATAATTTTTTTGATAGTCTGTGAAAGTATGTACGTCCAACCAGAAATATAAATTGTTATTCAAATTAAAAATTACTTTTTCAACTGAATTGAGAACTATCAGAACACACTCCCATAGTGATTTTAAAGCTGCCCGAATTAAGTCTTTTAACATTGCTGGCAACGAAAAAGGCTTGGCGTTTGGTTGGGAAACAAAAGTTCAGCGAAGCTAATTAGCATTCCGTCAGCCTGTAACCGAAGTCAAATGATTGCAATATTGCTAATGTTTTATTCATAAGTCAAGTATAAAACGTCAAAACTGAACTTAAGTACAATAAAGAACAAATGCTGGCCTCTATTCGTCCAGTACCGAACCATAGCACAACAGAATAATCGCTGCCCATTGTTACTACGTTCAGCCCCACTATTAGCAAAACCGATATTGTGTGCTTGTGCCTTATGATCTCATCATTTAAACACTTTTTATTCGTTTTATTATTATTTCGTTAAGAATAAAATGTTCTAAGTTCAAACTTTTAGCCAAGACGGTGACTCTTCTGTCGGTTCGTTAATTTTAATTAAGTATCCGTCTGGGTCAGTAAATTCAATTGTCGTCATACCCAAATGGGATTTTTTAGGTCCACTGAAAGCGATATTATTAGCAGAAAGTCTATCAATAACATTTTGCAAATTATCAGTCAAAAAACTAGTCACACTTGTTTTAGATGGCAAATGTGTTGAAATATTAAAGTCTATGCCTGCAACTCCTGAATTAAATACTTTTAATCCTTCTATGTCAACCGAAGTTTCAAGTCCTAAAATAGAATTATAGAATAGTTTGCTTCTGTTTGGGTCATTAGCTCCCAATTCAATCTCTTGTAGTCGTATTTTCATTTTTATAAAAAATTGTCTAACCAAAAGATATACAGAAAATGGTTAAAGTTAAAAAATGTCTGTCAATTAACGATAACATTAAACGCTGTCTTGGCATAGTACACAACTCTCTAATAGACGCATGTTTTCCAATTCCAAAATATGTACATTCCATTTCATAATACCGATAAATCAATTTGAATACAAAGTAAATGCATGGTTTTGATACAACATACAATTTTCTTTCCAATACTTCCAAATTCTGCAATCAACTAATTTTTTTTTGCATTATTACTGGATACTTTTTGTATTGTACCAATGTATTTGGAGAGGTTACGCTTCTTTCTTTCGCGGTATCTTGTCCAATGGTCTTTCAATTTTCTAAAGGTTTTTCTTGCAAACATGTGTGTAGGGTAGCGTTGGCTTTATATTGTTATAGGTTTATTCCAGACTTTCGCTAATTTGTTGTAGTAAATCTGTGTTTGGATGTATGGAATTAGATGACTTTTTAAATCCCCTTCACCATCCAATCCCCTCCCTTTCCCTCCATTTTAATCATTTTTCCAGTCACTTGTGCCATTTTTCCAGTGCACATTTCCATTTTTCCATGCACATGTTACACTTTTCCAGTGCACATTTCCATTTTTCCATGCACATATTTCATTTTTCCAGTGTACATTTTCGTTATTCCAATGCTCTGTTGCGCTTTTCCAATGCACAGATCCGTTATTCCAATGCACAGCTACGTTATTCCACGCACATGTTTAGTCATTCCACGCACATGTTGCGCTATTCCAGTGTACAGCGCAGCTATTCCAATACACACGACCATCAATCCAGCGTTCAGATTCATTTTTCCAATGCACAATTTCGCTTTTCCAGCGCACATGGCAAGTTTGTAAATCGCCGCAAATGCATGAGAGAGGTTATAACAAGTATCCCCCAAAAGACAAGTATTTTAAAGCAATAAACAGCTACAAGCATTTCAAGAATAGATGCCATATGTTATGTGTTGATTTACTTCCAAAAGCAATCATTAATAAGAGCAACACAATAGTTCGTGCCATTAGAGCGAATGCGATCACAATAGGTAAAGGGTTAGTCGCCATCGAGCATTCATGGCAACACCCCCTAGAATGGCTTATTTACTAAGTGGAAATGCCAGATTTTTAGTACACCAATACACGATAACATAAAAATTTTCCTATTGCGCTAATAGACTGTTTAATTAATTGACGTAAATACCTGTTTTTTGCACACCATTTTGTAGATAGCTAGTTTCGCGGTTTCAATTGTTGACACCAACGGCAAGTTTCGGCAACCTAGCTACTTACTTAATTTCAATTTAATCAACCTAATTATCAGAATATGGCTGGAATATTAGACCTAGTAGGCAATACCCCCTTGGTGGAACTAAAACATGTGACTACCAACAAGGCAGTAACCATTTACGCAAAACTAGAGGGCAACAACCCCGGAGGCAGCGTAAAAGACAGGGCTGCCTTGGGCATGATTAAAGGCGCACTAGAAAGAGGAGATGTAAAACCTGGTGACACACTCATCGAAGCCACCAGCGGCAACACCGGCATTGCCTTAGCGATGATTGCCAGCTTGTTTCATGTGCCCATAGAACTCGTAATGCCCGAAGATGCTACCAGAGAGCGGGTGCTTACCATGCAGGCTTTTGGCGCAAAAGTTATTTTAACACCCAAAGAACTGTCCATGGAAGGCGCCATAGATTATGCCAATGAAAAAGTAAAGGGCGGTGGCTACTTAATGCTCAACCAATTTGGCAATTTGGACAATCCTAAAATGCACTATAACACCACAGGCCCAGAAATTTGGCGAGATACCAATGGACAAATCACCCATTTCGTATCTGCCATGGGCACCACAGGTACTATCATGGGCGTTTCTCAGTATTTAAAAGAGCAAAATCCAACTGTTACCATCGTAGGTTGCCAACCTTCTGATGGTTCGCGCATTCCAGGTATCCGCAAATGGCCTGAAGCCTATTTGCCCACCATTTTCCAACAATCAAGGGTTGATAAAATAATTGAGTTAAGCGAACAAGATGCTAGAACGATGGCTAAACGTTTAGCAAAAGAGGAAGGTATTTTTAGCGGGATGAGTAGCGGCGGCTGTGTTCATGCCGCTGTGGAATTGAGTAAAACATTGGTGTCAGGAACAATAGTATGTATCATCTGCGATCGTGGCGATCGTTATTTATCTTCTGATTTGTTCGATTAGAGGGTGAGTTAGGAGTGCTACTAAACAGCTTAAATGGAGCTACTATTATTTGAACTATAATAATTCGTCCCATAACAAGAGACTTCACCTCGTACATGTTAGTCCTTATTGGCTTTACATCGTTGAACCGATAGAGGTACTACAAATGACTAACGGTGTAACTATTGATTATGCTTTCTATCCACTTCGTTAAAGTAGATAAGCAGATTTAAAGCATTGATTTGAGTATTTTTACAACCAAATTTGTAAGCTAAAGATGACTGAATCAATACACATAAAAAATTTGGGCCCAATTCGTGACATTTACATTGAAAATGTAAAGCCATTCACAGTTCTAATAGGTGAGTCTGGTAGTGGAAAAAGTACCCTAATGAAAGCAATCGCATTGTTCAGATGGTTATACAAAATGCACAATATTCGTTCTTATTTAAAGCATAGCAACATCTCCAAATCTCCGTTTAGATTTAGAATGGAAACCTATCTAAAAAATTGCGGGTTTGAACAGTTTATTAAAAGTGATACTGAAATAACTTATACAACAACATTTGAATCGGGTAAATCTTATGTTATCAAATTCATCAACAACAAGCTTTTTGGTACAGGCAATAATGATCTCGTAAGCGAAGAGGATATTTACTTTAATAAGATTAGCTTTATTTCTGAAACAAGAAACCTTATACCCTTGTGGTCAGATAAAGGGGCATCCTTTACTGGCGGATATTTAGGCTTTTATTTTCACGAAGTATATAGGGATTTTGATTTGGCTTCCGAAACGTTGAAAGAACTCGCACTAACATTTCTCAACTTAAAGCTTGCTGTAAAAAAGACAAATTCTGGTAAAAAATTTACCATAAAATCAAGTACTAATGATGTTTTTGAAATTGACTTTAAAAACAGTTCTTCCGGTACCCAAACTTCCGTCCCCATTTCACTAATTGCACAATACTTTTCTAAGAAATTCAATTTTGAGGATGCTTTTAATCGCTCTGTTTTAAACTATTTGTCTAACACTGATAACCTAACAGATTTCAAAGCGATTAAAAATTTAAGTGAAATAAATAAGAAGATATTTATTCACATTGAAGAACCCGAGTTAAGCCTTTTTCCTGATGCACAAAACCAACTGATCAACGACTTGGTAAACAAATGTTTTATTACTAATGACAATTCGATTGACCTTATCTTATCTACTCATAGTCCTTATATAATTAACCATCTAAACTTACTTGTAAAAGCTTTCGATAAAGACAAACTTGTAGATGGTGCTAACATTAATTATAACAATTTGGCCGTTTATCAAGTCGTTAATGGCACACTCGAAAACTTAATGGCACTGAATGAGCGATTAGTAAATACAAACCCCCTATCTGAAACTATTAATAATATTTACGACCAATACGCAGCACTTGATTAGTTTATGGAAGCATTATTAAAACAGGACTTTACAACACATTATGGTTTACCCGAAGCTACCATTGAACATATTGCAGCATCTACATCCGCTCCCTATTTTGAATTGAAGGACGACCAAACGCTTGTCTATACTACTATCGGTCAAGGAGTTGCTAAATACTCCAATGAAAATACATTAACACTGACAGTTATTAATTTTGAAAGCTTTTTCAACTCACTTTCACCTTCATTTATTCACCGAAAAGAAAAGTGTGATTTAATAGTTCACGACAACAATTCAAAATACATTCTGCTGAATGAACTTACAGACACGCTTCCTCATTACGTAACCCCATATATTAATACAAGAGGGTCACAGCCTGGAAAAAGGCAAAAAGCCAGGGCTCAATTATTATCGACCTTAACCTTATTAATGAATGTTCCTATAATTGCCACTTTTGTAAGCAAGCATACTTTTCGGCATTGTTGTTTTTTTAATAAGCAAGCTATGTCACCACCTATTTTAACGGCTACAACTGCTTTTAACAGATTAGGATCAATCAGGAAAGGAGGACTCAAAATGTCCAATCCAAGTATAGAGGCCTTTGACTTTGAATTTTGGGAGTACTCTGGCAACCAAGTGTATCAATTATAAACATTCAAATAACTCAAAACACACCACCAATTCTAAATAAATTGATCAACAAAAGAGATTGTAGTAGATTCCTTTGAATAGAGGCACTACAATAATTTCAGAACTCCAGACCCCATAACCCAACCCTGTATTTTTTTCGCAGAAAGAAAATGCGGATAATTTTGTGTGATGCAACTACGATTACCCCTTTTTCCATCTGGGAGCAAGTTAATCTC